>JAFGOK010000350.1 GCA_016926535.1 Micromonosporaceae bacterium
GGCGCGCCGGCCAGCCGGTCGACGAGGCCTGCGAGGACAGTGAGAGCCCCGAGCCCGTCCGCGATGACGTGGTGCAGGACGATGACGATGGCGCATCGCTCGTGCTGGAACGCGACCAGAGTGGCCGACCACAGTGGCCGGTCGGGGGGCAGCGCCGTGGTGATCAGGGCCGCCGCCAGATCGAGCAGTGCCCGCTCGTCCTGTGGCTCCGGGCAGCGGGCTGACGTGATGTGCCGGCTGAGGTCGAAGGCCGGATCGTCAACCCACACCGGGCGACCGCATCCCCGCGGGGCGTGCCGCAGCTGCTGCCGCAGCCGGGGTATCCCCGCGACCCGGTCGGCGACGGCCGCCCGAAGAACGTCGACCTCCAGCCGCTTCCCCGGTTCGAGGAGCAGGATCGCACCGACCTGCGCGGTGCACGGCTTCTGGTCGTACGTCAGGTGCAGCAGATCATCAGCGCTGGTTCGCTCGATGGAGCCCATATTTGATCATGATACTTCCGTCGAGGGTAAGCCGCCGTCTTCGCAGATGCGGTGGAGGGTCTGGCGCCCGATCGTGGCGAAGTGCTGGTCGTTGACGAGGCCGTTCTCCATCATGGTCGCGCCGAAGAAGATCGCCCATCCGATCGCCCGGGTCATGGTCGCCTTGGAGATCGCCGCAGGTGGACTCGTGCAGGGCGGGTTCGCCGCGGGCGAGGCCAGTGTGGCGGTCCGGCCAGCGGTGTACGCGGCCCAGAGGTCGGGGTGGGCGGAGGTCGGGAACAGCATCCACGCCGAGGCGAGGTCGATGGCCGGATCCCCGACCGTCAGGTCACCCCAGTCGATCACTGAGGCCAGCGCTCCATCACGGACGATGATGTTCTTCGGGTGAAGATCCGCGTGCGTCCAGGTCTCCTCGATGTCCACCGGGGCCAGCACAGCGGCCTCCAGCAGGGCCAGCAGTCGGTCCCACCTGACCGCAGCGCTGGAGGCCTTCGATCGCTCGGCCAACCGATCGATCATCGCGGCAACTGAAGCGACCTTGGCGGTCAGCGGGACTCCCCGCCAGGTGTTGCGGGGCGCGTCCGGTGGGGCCGGACGGTGGAGGGCCGCCAGGAACGCTCCCATCTGCCGCGTCTGGCTCGGGGCGAGTGGTCCGTACTCTCCGGAGCGACCGTCGACCCAGGGCACGATGCTCCACGGCCAGGGGTACCCCGATCCTGGGCGGCCAATCCGTACCGGGACCGGGACACTGACCGGCAGGTGCTTGGCGAGGACGGGGAGCCAGCGCTGCTCCTTCTCCAGCAGTTGCGCAGCGACCCGGATCCGGGGCAGGCGTACCGCGAGATCGTCTCCGAGCCGGAAGGTGGTGTTGTCCCACCCCGTGGCGACGTGAGCAACGTGACTGCCGGTGAGATCGGGGTGTTGTGCACGCAACAGGTCTCGTACGACCTGCTCGTTGATGGTGACATCTGCGGGGGGAAGGCCAGCTGGTTGGAGGCTGTGATCGGTCACTCGCTGGAGCGTACCGAAACCCGACATACGATCGCACTATGCGTACAGCGGTATTCAGCACAAAACCATATGACGAACAGTATCTTCGCGCCGCGAATGAAGGCCAGGGGCACGATCTGGTGTTCCTTGAGGCGAGGCTGACCAGTGACACCGCGACCCTGGCCACTGGTTGTGAAGCGGTCTGTGCATTTGTCAATGACGACCTCTCAGCCGAGGTCCTGGACCGGCTGTCCGACTGCGGCGTGCGATTGGTGGCGCTGCGGTCCGCCGGATTCAATCATGTCGACCTGGCCGTGGCCGAGAAGCGGGGCATGACGGTCGCCAGAGTCCCCGGCTACTCACCGCATGCCGTCGCCGAGCACTGCGTCGGTCTGATCCTCGCACTCAATCGAAAGATTCATCGTTCGTACAACCGGGTCAGGGAGAGCAACTTCGCGCTCAGCGGGCTGCTGGGGTTCGATGTCCACGGCAAGACCGTCGGGGTGGTCGGCACGGGCAAGGTCGGCGCGGCGTTCGTCCAGATCATGATCGGGTTCGGCTGCGAAGTTCTTGCGTTTGACCCCTACCCCTCCGAGGCCTGCCGCGCCCTGGGCGTGGAGTACGTCAGCCTCGATGCCCTCTGCGAGCGGTCTGACATCATCGCGTTGCACTGCCCGCTGACCGAGGCAACCCATCATCTCATCGACGAGCGTCGCCTGGCCCAGATGAGGGATGGGGTCATGCTCATCAATACGAGTCGGGGTGCGCTGATCGATACCCTGGCCGTCATCGACGCCCTGAGAGCTGGCAGGGTCGGATACCTCGGTCTTGACGTCTACGAGGAGGAGGCCGGCTTGTTTTTCGAGGACCTTTCGAACATGATGCCGCGGGACGAGGTCTTCGCCCGTCTGCTCATGTTCCCCAACGTCCTCATCACCGGGCACCAGGGCTTCTTTACCGCCGAGGCGGTCAATGCCATCGCGGAGACCACGATCGCGAACCTCACCGCGTTCGAGCGGGGTGAGGGAATCCTGCAC
>JAFGOK010000351.1 GCA_016926535.1 Micromonosporaceae bacterium
CCCAACCCGAACCCCAACCCGAACCCCACCGGAAGGAGCGACCGATGAGCGGCCGAATTCCGAGACCGCGAATCCTCGTCGCACTCGCACTGAGCCTCGGCCTCGTCGCAGCCATCGGGATTCTGACGCTTCCCGCGGCCAAGGCGGCGACCTCGGGTTTCGTGCAGCGCTGCGGTATCCACTTCTGCATCAACGGGAAGACGTACTACTTCGCCGGAGCCAACACCTACGACGTGTTCACGTTCGGTGGCAGCTACGGTGACACGGAAACGCAGTACATGGACAAGACCCGTATCGACAACCATTTCACCCAGCTGGCAGCGGACAAGGTCAGTGTCTTGCGGCTGTGGATGTTCAGCCATGAGAGCTGGCACGGCTTCGAGCCGAGCGAGGGCGTCTACAACGACCAGCAATTCGCCTTGTTCGACTATGTCATTGAATCGGCCAAGACTCACGGTGTCCAGCTGATTCCGGTCTTCGAGAATTACTGGGAGGCCTACGGCGGAATCGACACCCGCCTCAAGTGGGAAGGACTTTCTGGAGGGCATCCCGGAAGAGCGGCCTTCTTCGACAAGACCCGATGCCCGGGATGTTTCGAGCAATACAAGAACTACGTCAGCTACGCCCTCAACCGGACCAACCACTACAGCGGCGTCAAGTACAAGGACGATCCGACAATCTTCGCGTGGGAGTTAATGAACGAGCCGCGCTACCAGGACCAGAGCACCGCGGAAAACGCGAGCGGAGCCACGCTGCGCGCCTGGGTGGACGAGATGGGCGCATTCATCAAGGGCATCGACTCCAATCACATGCTCGGCACAGGGCTGGAAGGGCACGAGAGCCGCTACGGCTTCGGTGGAGACGAGGGCAATCCGTTCATCGGCATCCACCAATCCCCGTACATCGATTTCACGTCTGCTCACCCCTACACCACCGAGGAATGGGCCGGGCCGATGGCCCTCGACGCGACCAGGGCCCTGATCCGAGAGTGGATTAGCGACTCGCACAGCGTCGTCGGAAAGCCGTTCTTCATGGGCGAGTTCAACACCAAGAACGTCGACAGATCGGCGTGGTGGTCGGCCATGTTCAGCGATTTCCTGGCCGCAGACGGCGACGGTAGCGCGTTCTGGTGGTATCTCGACCCAGCCAATACCGCCAGCGACAACTACAGCGTCAAGCCGGGGGCCGCGGAACTGTCAGCATTCCGCACCCACTCCGCCGCGATGATCGCCAAGAGCGGCGGAACGCCAACGACCGCGAGCCCCAGTGCCCCGAGCAGCGCTTCGGCCAGCACTTCCGGCATTTCCTCCGGCTCCCCCTCTCCGACCCCGCTCGGCGCATGCTCAGTCACGTACCGGACCGATACCTGGTCCACCGGGTTCGTCGCCAACGTCACGATCACCAACACCGGGGCGTCTGCGATCAACGACTGGACCCTGCGGTGGAGGTTCCCGAGCACCCAGCAGATCACCAGCGCCTGGAACGCCACCGTCACCCAGTCCGAGACGTCAGTGACCGCAGTGAACGTCGCCTGGAACGACACGATCGCGGCGAATTCCAGTGTCTCGTTCGGCTTCCAGGGAACCCACGGCGGCATCAACCCGACGCCACCGGCGTTCGTCCTCAACGGCGGCACCTGCACGATGGGATAGACCGCCCCTGGGGCGGGTGGGGCGGGTGGGGCGTTCGCCCCACCCGCCCCAGAGCACGGCAACCGGCGGGGCGCCTCCCCCAACAGCATCGCGACCTGCCTGACCACCCGCTCCGGAGCACGCAGGACATCGTCAGCGGTGAAGCGCAGCACTGTCCAGCGACACAGTCGCAGCCGGTTCGCCCGAATCGCGTCCCTTCGGAACGCCTCCCGCCCCCGGTGACAGTCGCCGTCATACTCGATGCCGAGACGTCGTCGCCGATAGGCGAGATCAAGCCGGGCGACCAGCCGCCCATCCCGCCCACCATCCCGCCCACCATCCCGCACACCATCCCGCCCACCATCCCGCACACCATCCCGCACACCATCCCGCACACCATCCCGCACCTCGACCTGGGTTTCCGGCGCGGGCAGCCCAGCAAGGACGATCAACAGACGGGTACGAGTTTCCATCGGCGACTCCGCCCCCGGCGAGCTCAGCGTCAACGCCCGGGTTACCTGAGTCTTCCCCGGCAATGACCGGGTCAGGTAGGCAGCGATGTCTCGTCGGGTCGTGGCTCCCCGGACGAGCAAAGCATCGACGGCAATCACCCCGTTGACCAAGTCACTTGACCGAACCAAGTCAAAGGCTGTCCTCGCCGGAGTGGTCAGCGCCAGCCCCGCCCGCCTGGTGACGTCCCGGCTGTCAAGCCGCATGCGGTGGACCCGCACTCGCTGGCATGACCGCAGACTCGCTGACCTCGGCACGATCACCTCGACAGCCTGATCATCGCCAAACACCAGGTGCGGGCAGTACAGCCGCAACGCCGAGCTGAAGCCCAACACACTGCCCTTCGGCGCGAGCAGCAGCGCCGCATCGCACCAGGTGGCATAGTCGACGATCGCGTCGGCCCGGATGTAGACATCCGGAAGCAGTCTGCGCCAAGCCGGACCAGCGAGCCAGTCAAAGGTGACGAGCCCAGCGGCAATCGCCTCCGAGCCACGGAACGGCCCACAGCTCAAGACCATCGGATACGACCACCTGCCAGCCACACCGAACAGCTTTGCGAGTACCGGCCGACGCCGCGACTGCTCTGGGCAAGATCTGTGGATAGTCAACGGCATGTGGACAACCCGCTGCCGATAGCGGGCCTCGCCCCACTTGACATAATGCCGCGCCGGTCTACACCATCAGGCGGAAATCGCCATGATCCGCCTGATGGTGTAGACCGGCCCGATGTTATGTCAACCAACGTCAAGGCCAGGGCCCGCCAACCCCGCCAACCCCGCCAACCCCGCCAACCCCGCCACTGTGGCCGGTGGAGGATTGCTGGTCACCTGGTCACCTGGTCATGCTAGGGATAGGTCAGCCCGAAGCCGTACTGGAAGAGCCCCGTCTTGCCGTCCCCATCGTTGATCGGCTGCTGGCTGGC
>JAFGOK010000352.1 GCA_016926535.1 Micromonosporaceae bacterium
AACTACTCGTACTGGGAGCCGACCGCCCGGACCAGCGGCAAGGTCTTCTTCACCATGGGCAACTCCAACTACGCGTGCTCTGCGACGATCGTCAACTCGGAGGGACGGGACACCGTCTGGACCGCTGGGCACTGCGTGCACGGCGGTCAGGGTGGCGCCTGGGCCTCCAACTGGCAGTTCGTGCCGGCGTATGACGATGACCTGGCCGACCCCCGGCCGTACGGCACCTGGACAGCCCGCGATCTCTGGACCAAGACCGCTTGGGCCAGGCATTCGGACTTCTCCGCAGACATGGGTGTCGCCATCATGAACCCTCGCGCGGGCAACCACATCGTCGACTACCTCGGCGCTCAGGGACTGCGGGTGAACGCCGGCAAGCGGGTGTACGAATACGCGTTCGGCTACCCCGCCGAAGCGCCATTCGACGGCGGCAACCTCTACCGGTGCCAGGGCAGGTCGTCTCCGGAATGGGACATCTGGTTCTGGTGGTCGGAGACCATCAAGATCTCGTGTGACATGACCCGTGGATCCAGTGGTGGGGGATGGCTCAACGGCTGGAACGGTCAGTGGGGCTATCTCAACGGGGTCAACAGCCGAATCGACCGGATCGTCGGTCCCACGATCATGCTGTCACCGTACTTCGACAGCACAGCGTGGGGTCTGTACAACAGCACCCGTCACCTGTGAGGGCGCTGCGCGACGCTCGGGTCGACGATGAGCATCGCCCTTCCGAGCGCAACGCATCCAGGTGAGCTGGCGAGAGGGGTACCTGGGATCCAGGTGCCCCTCCCCAGCGTCCAAGTATCAGGTGAGCAGCGAAAACGTGGCTTCCACAACGGTAGAAAGCGAAGAACGGACATGTCAGAACAACACTCGGTCTCCACCGCCTGCGCCACGCGATCGCAGCAGCGATCGCAACCGCAACTGCGGCAGTGCCGGCCAGGCGCGATGGCGCCACTCACTGGTGTGATACTCGGGGTCGTTCTCGCCCTGGCCGCCTGCCAGAGCGAGGCGGGTACGGGGGACACCACCCCGCAGGCTCCCGGCCTGCTGGGCGAGGGCAGCGGCGCGACGGTGCCGCCACGGGGTGGCTCCTCCGGCCCACCCGCGATGCCCGATCAGACGACGCCCACCCTGCCCGACCCCACGCCGACGACGCCGGTCGCCGGCAGCCGCGATCGCAGGGTCCCGTGGACCCTCGCGGGAACCGAGGACGGCGGGCGGACGCTCCTGCTCGACGTGTCGGTCGGAGGTCCCCCCTGCGACGTCGTCACTGCCGTGGAGACCGGAGAAAGGGCGGATGCCGTGCGGATCGCCGTGTTCGCGGGAATCCCCACCGGCGCCAGCTGCGGTGGTGGAATTCCCGCGATCCTCGCGACCGTGCGAGTCAGGGTCCTGCTGGAACAACCGGTAGGGACAAGGCAGCTGGTCGACGACGCGCGGTCCGGCGCGTGACCTGTCGATCTGCTGCCGGCGCACGTCCCCACCCGCGATCACCGCGGCGGTCTCGCCGCCGACCGGCCACCGGATGACGGACGCCAGCAGGGCGAAAGCGGCTCCGACCACCAAGCCCGGCACTGGTTGTCCACCCACGAGGCCAGCGAGGACGCAGGCGGATCCCAAGACGGCCATGACCAGCGCCGCAGCGCGGGCTGCCCACTCAGCTGTTCCCAGATCAGCGCAGCGAGCCGATAACATCCCGCAGCCGGCGAAGATCCCGGCGGCGATGCTCGTAGGTCGCGCCGACCAGGACGAGCACCAGCCCCCCGACCGCCATCGGCAGGAACCTGGGCAGGAGGTCCCAGTACCGCACCAGCTCGAACACCGCGACGAAGGCGATAACGCCCCCGCAGCAGACCACCGGAGCCTGGCGTCGCCGCACCGCCCCGAGCAGCAGGACGGCGAGGGCCCCCGCGCCGAGCAGCAACCGCCGGGCCGGATGCGCCGACCCAGCCAGAATCAGAGCGACCGTCGGCAGGAAGGTGGCCGCCAGCGCCGGGCCGTAGGCCGACCAGCTGCTCGTCTCCGGCCTTCCCCGCAGGACCAGCGCCCCGCCGGTCAGCGTGATCAGGGCGACCGGCAGGGTGTACGCCTCGACCAGACCGACCTCGCTCGCCGCGAGCAGCAGCCACCACGCGATCAGCTCACACCCGCTCGCGACTGCGGCGAACCACCGCCGGCCGGGTCGCAGAGCGGAGAAGCCGAGCGCTGCCCCGTAGACGACCAGGCACGAGGCAAGGACCCACAGCGACTCCTGCGACGCCAGCAGCCCGGCGACCCCGGCGGCGAACCACGAAAGCCCTTCGGTCGTCCGCAGCTCGGCCTGCTGCCCGGCCGGCAGCGCAGCTGCCGCGAGCAGCAGCAGCAAGGCCACTGTCATGACTCCGGCGACGGTGTACGCCCCCGGCAGTTCCGTGCCAATCGCGCTGGCGATCACCAGTAGCATCGCCCCGAGTGACGCCGTGATCCAGCCGATGACCCGGCCGTCCGTTCGGGCTCCCCCGATCGCGGCGCCGAGTCCGGCGGCGAGACAGAGTGCCAGGGCTGCGAGGGTCGTTGGCTTGGTCGCCAGCGCACCCGTCAGCCCGGCTGCCGAGCCCAGCAGGCAGCACCACAGCGCCAGCCC
>JAFGOK010000353.1 GCA_016926535.1 Micromonosporaceae bacterium
CCGGAGTCACGGTCGAGATCCGCGTCAACCCAGGTGCGTCCAGGCAACCTCCGTCCGCTCCGACCTCGTGGATCGACAGTTCGTTCGAGGGTCGCCCCCTGGCGGAGGCGTTACGCGCCCACGACGTCGCGATGCTGTTCCAGTACCTGAAGACCAGAGGCTGGAGCCGAGCCGCCATTGCGGCGGCCACCGGGATGTCCGAAACCCGGGTTCGCGAAGTCATCCAGCGACGCCGCAAGGTCACCTCATACGACGTCCTCGAACGGATCGCCGTGGGGCTCTCCATCGACCGCGGCCTGATGGGGCTCGCCTATATCCCATGCCAGCACGATGAGTCCAGCGAGCACATGACTACTTTTGGATCGATTTGAGTATTTTATGTCTGATTTCATGGCCATGAGGCCGCCACGGTAAAATCCGGGGTCGCGTCCGGTCACGTCCCCATCAGCGTGGGTCAGGTGGGTGGAGGCCAGCCGGGCCGTACCCACCGGCCCGGGCCTGTCCGAAGCGACAACAGCAGATCGTTCGGTACGGGCCGCAGCATGGGCATCTTCGGACCACAACAGCTACCCGACGGCAAGGACTCGTCGCCCAGTCCCAGAACCGGCTTGTAGAGCCATCGGGAGATCCATCAAGCCTCCGGCCAGATCCACGAGAAGCCCAATCTGGACGGCATGATCTTTGAGGAGCGTCAACGCGGACGAAAAATCCGACTGTTCCCGACGACAATAGGAGAACGAGCCTTCCAGCCGAATGGACCGCCGGAAGATATCTCGCAAAGGCGTCGACAGCACAACGGCGGGATGGTAGGCATTCAGCACTCTGATGACGCCGCCGTCACGGACGAGACGAATCGCCAACTCGATTGGTGTCGAGTCGCCTCCGCTAGCAGCATCAATCACTAGGTCAAACGTGCCGTGTTCATTCGCCATCGATGACGGCCGGAAGGAAAACGGCAAAGACTTCGCCACGGTTCGCCTCTGTGGGCGCGTTTCACGATGGAACACGGTCACCGACGCGCCCATACGATGTGCCACGAGCCCGCTGAGGAGCCCGACAACCCCCGCCCCGACGACGGCACACCGACCGGAATCCGCGACGAAACAGTCATGGAGACCGTGGATGGCCACCGCTGCTGGATCGGCCAGAACCGCATGGAGCGGATCGAGCCCATCCGGAAGTTGATGAATATTACTCGCAGGCACGAGGACTTCCTCCGCCAGGCCTCCTGGCAGGTCCCATCCAATACGTTGCAGGTCGCAACACAGGTGTGTTGCGCCTGCGGCACACCGCTGACAGCGTTCGCATGGAACGAGTGGGTCGACCGCCACCAACCTGCCCAGGTCGTCAACACCGACGACCTCGTGTCCCGGGCGCCACGGCTCAGGCAGACAGAACCGGTCAGGCTGCAGCAGTTTTGGGACGTCGCTCCCACAGATTCCCGCGTACACCACACGGACTCGCACGTGGCCCTCGCTCACCGCCGGTGAGACAACCTCGCACAGTGCCAGCGAGGCGTCTCGGATCTCCCACGCCCTCATGGCACATCCCGTAGATACACATCAAGATCTTCAATCGTGTGAATAGTGGCCCCCAACCACTCACCAGGACCGTAAACAAGGGCGTCCGCAGGGCCTCTTCGGCGTACACCGACGGCGGTCATCCCGGCTCGTTGTGCACCGCCCAGTTCGTCACCACCGCCGTCTCCGCAATACAGGGTGCGCGCGGGCGGCACGCCCAGCAGGTCAGCGATGCGCGCGTAGAGCCTCGGATCGGGTTTCACGCATCCGGCGGCGCAACTGAAGACGGCCGCATCAACATGATCGGCCAATGGGCTGCTCGGCCATGCTGCGGCGATCTCCGCGCTGGCGTCGCTGAGGACGCCAATTCGCACGCCGCCGTGACGCAGGCGTTCGAGGACACGAACCACGGAATCGTGTGGGCGGAGTCGACACCGGGCAATCTCCGACAGCGTGTCCGCCACCAACCCCGCTGTCAGCGCCGTGCCTCGACAGCACCTGACAAGATCCTCAGCGAGTTCAAGGAGACCGCCCAGGGTACCGTCGTGACGTTTCTGCCACGACGTACCCAGGTAACGATCCACCTGGTCGACACCGCAGTGAAGGACCCGGCTGATCCGATCGGCCGCAGCGTGCCGGTCCGCGGCTGTTGGAGCGGCGACAAGGGTGCCGAACAGGTCAAGCACCACGGCGTCGAACAACGACCTCACCGAACCGACGGGACCCTTGCGAGCTTGCGTCCAACCTTGAGGTAGATGTCGCCCACGCGATCACCGGCCTTCTCCTTGATCACCGATACCAGCGATTCCCGAGCGTCATCTGCGGTCAGCAGAATCTGCTCCTGCCCGTCGCCGGATTCGACGACCAGTCGTAGGCCGTTCTGCTCAGCCACTCGCCTGACATCGCCGTTGCTCTTCGCGAATCCCAGCGCCTTGACCGCGTCCGTGATTGACACCCCGGTCTCAGCGACGGTGGGCAGGTTGTCGACCTCGCCGAAGGTTCGCTTCGAGAACCGGGCGACGAACTCCTCGCGTGCCCTCATGGCCGCGTCAACGCCGTGGATGGCTGCGGTAACCTCGCCGGCCAGGAGTTTCTTGACATCCATGGGGTGTAGCGCGCCAGCTGTCAACTGCTGGTCCATCACAGCGAGCTCAACATCACGCCACTCGCTCAGGGCACGGAAGTAGGGGGTTACCAGCCGGTCCGGGACCGACATGATCTTGCCGAAGATCTCGCCGGCCGGGGCGGTCAGCGGCACGTAGTTGCCTTTTGATTTGCTCATCTTCGCGCCGGTACCGTCAGTACCCTCGATGAGCGAAGTAGCGACGACAAGTTCCGACGTCTGCCCGCAGATGTCCATGACCTTGCGACACATCTGCATGTTCAGGAACTGGTCGATCCCGCCGACTTCCAGGTCACAGCCCACCTCGACTGAGTCGAGTGCCATGACCACCGAGTACAGCACCTCCGCCAACGACAAGCCGTGGCCGGCTTCGAGACGGTTACGGAAATCCTCACGCTGCAGCGGCATGGACACTGGAATCTTGGCAGTGATCTCGATCATTCGCGGCAGCTTGACGTCCCGTAGCCAGTCGCCGTTGTGCCGAAACTGCGCCCGGGTGAAGTCAAAGAAAGGACTCACCTGTTCACGGTAAGTAATGAGATTTCTGGCAATATCCTCGTCGGTGAGGGCTGGGCGTTCGTCCGAACGTCCGCTCGGATCCCCGATCTTCGCGGTGACATCACCAACGATGAACACGACCCGGTGGCCCATGCGCTGGAACCGGCTGAGGATGAGCATCGGCACGGCATGCCCGAGGTGAACCTCCGCACCAGTCGGGTCGATGCCGAACTTCGCGATGAACTGGCGGCCCCGCGCGCCCGCCTCGGTGATCCGCTCGGCCAGAGCCTCCGACGATGGCTGAAGCTCCTGGGATCGTTCAGCGATCAGTGCTGCCTGCTCAGCAGGGGCAAGATCCGACAAATCGAGACTCCGGCGCTGCGCCGTGAGCTCCAACACGTCGCGCACTGTAGAGTCACTCGCGAGACCGCCGGTGTTCAACAGGGCAAGGACACGGTCGACTGACTGGCTTAGCTGGGTCATCGGAACTCTCCGGGAGCAGGAATGTCATGGGTCATGGTACTGGCCAGCCCTTCAGCCCCCTACACGGTTACCGTGGCCACCGACTGATCAGGTCGATGACGTAGTCGGTGAACTCGGCGACTTCGCGACGCCAGACCACAGTGTTGCCATGACAATGTGAGTGCAACGGGATCAGCCGCTCGGCGTCGTAGCGGGGCATCTGGCACATGAGCTGATAGGTGGCCGACTCCTCTGGCTCGCAGGGCTCGCCTGCCAGTAGCGTTCGGACCTGGTCGGCCGGCGTTGCCACGTCGATGGCCGACCCCGGGATGCTCTTGGAGAATTTGGGGTGCCCACCGAAACCACGAACCATACGTGTGTACGCGGCCACAAGATCGAACTGGCTGAGGAGTGGTACGTGATCGTCGAGGCGATCACGTACCATCTGAGCAAAACGTACATAGCGATGCTCATCAATACCAAGCATTACCAAGACGACATCGTTGTCCTGACCCAATGTCATGAAGTCGGCCGCCATCAACGTGAGCGACAGCGCCCGCCGGAAGGTCATTCGATCGTCGACCAAGCCCCGAGCGACGTAGTAGCCATGATTGTCCTCCTCGGCCGCGTCCAGATCCGACTGGTCGATGTAGCGCCCAATCAGATACATGGCCTCCAACGCCTGGGAGTAGCCCTCCTGAAAACGCACCACACCAGACGCGACATCGAAGCCCAGGCACTCGGCGTAGTCACGGAACCGGTGGGCTAACTCGCGCACGGCCGCATACGGGCGGCTCTTGCCGTTGTAGGCATCCAGATCGCCGAGCACGATCTGACAGCGTTCACCGCCTCGTTGGAGTTCGACCATCTTGAGGATGTGCGACACCGTAGCAAGGTGCGGTAGCCCCGACATACCGAAACCGGTCGTGACGATACGTCTGCCCGGAACTGTCCGTGGGTATCGTTCACCATAGTGATGGCAGAGGTACCTCGTGTTAAGAGTGTTGGCGTCAAGCCCGGCCAAGCCGAAATCGAACTGTCTCAGGTCAAACGGTGAGTACTCGAACTCAGCCAGGACCGCCTGGTAGTAGGACTCGGAGAACAGCACTGGGGCATTCATACGTGGGCCCCCGTTCCGGCGCGCATCTCAGCCTGCTGGCGCTGACAAGTCGCTGTCCGGCGATGGCTGTCCGCTCGGCCGCGGTATTCGGCGGCCAGGGAGGCCAGTCGCATCGAGCTACCCCAGGGCGGCAGCGGCGCAAGCGACTCCAGCCGATCGGCGACCTGTTCGCAGACGCCGGCCATGTAGTCCGCGAAGACCCCTGGGGTGCGACGGTCGGTCATGCTGGCCTGGTGAACCCGGTAACGGGTCAACGGCTGTGGCAGTCGGACGCCGTGCCCCAGTTCGTCGAGGACGTGAAAGAACAGTTCGTTGGTGACGGGCAAAAGGTCCCGTGCAGCGTGCCTACGCACCATCAGGGTGCTCGTCGAGCCCCCAGGATGAGTGCCTTCCCCGAACCGGTTTCCGTGTTCGTCGACCACGTACTCCGCGTGCTGCACGAACAGCAGGTCCGGCTGAGACAGATGCGGTGCCAGAGTCCGCAGTTTGTTCGCCGTGAAGCTGTCGTCCCCGTCCAGCGGGGCCACCCAGTCGCCGACAGCCTCGTCAAACCCCCGCGTCAGCGTCGATTCGAAACCTTGGTGAGCAGTTCCGACCACCCTGACACCTGGGAACTTCTCATACACCCGGTGACTGCCGTCTGTGGAGCCGTCATCGACAACGAGAACCTCCGCCAGTCGGTAGGCGCCGGGTTCCTGACTGGTCGCACTGGCCAGTGCCTCGCCCACGTATCGCTCGTAGTTGTGGTTCAGCACCACGATGGACACCGACGGTACGGTCATCGCACATTCCCTTGTAGATTGCATTGATAGAGGTCTCTGTGGGCTTCCATCACAGACGCGTGCTCCTGCACCCGGTGAGCACGAAACGCCTCGCCGTCCCGGGCGTGCCAACCCGTCTGGATCATCCGGTGTGCCTGCTGCATCGCTGTCAGCAGCCGCTCGCCATACGTAAACTGCGCTCCGTCGGTCCAGTCAAACCAGATCGGCGGATCGACGTACCCCCCATGAAGCAGCACCTGGTCGGTCAAGCTGCCGGTTTGAGACGCGACGGGCAGTACGCCGAGATCGAATGCGTGTTCGAGTTGCCCTGAATGGCTGGCCCAGCGATAGGGCAACATCAGGCAGTCGGTGTCAGCCATCGCCTGGTTCACCTCGTCGTCGGTTGGGTAGGGCACCACGTCCACCATGAGTCGAGGGTCAGCCGCATGGTCACGGATCGCCTTCCAGACTCCGGAATCGTCAGCCAGACTGACTCGCGACGGGGCTCGCAGGAGTAGCCGCAGAGTCGTATTTCGAAGCCGGCTCGCAAACCGCCAGCAATGGAGGAGTATCTCGACATCCCGGTTCCGTCGCAGCGATCCATAGAGCAGGAACCGAGTCGGCCCAGGCTGCCGTTGCTCACTCCTGGTGGGCGTTCCTGGCACAGCGACATACCCATGGGGGACCACCATCGGACGGACTCCGAATCCCTGCCGGAGTTCGGCGGCCGAACGCCCTGTGAGACAAACCATCGGCACCCGTCGGTCTGCCAATAGTCGAAGGCGACGACGATGGGTCACCACGTTGCCGAACACGGGACTGGTGTCATGGACGGTGGCCACTACGCCCTTCTGCGCACGCTCGTACTCCACCAGCGCCAGCCGCAACTGCGTCAACGGTTCGAAGTCCAGGTGATGCAGGTGCACGACGTCGAACCAGTCCCACGGTCGATGCCCGAGCAACCATCCAGGCGTGACATCGCGGGGTACCTCCAGGCCATCCACGGTTGTCGCGTTGACAATCTGCACCGTGGCATCGCGCAGTTTGCGGGCATAGGGCGTCCGCCCCGGTACATGAACGACTCTGATTCCCGTCATGACTTCTCGACCAGACGTGCCAGAACCGCGAGTTGTGTGGTCATGCCACCGCCTGCGTCATCGCTGCGGGTCAGGTCGAAACGTTCGATATGGACCGGGAAGCTTGACAGAAACGCACGAAATTCTTGGCACGTCCACTCGCGAACATGGGCGGGATTCAGCGGCGGCCCCATGTGTCCAGCACCCACACGCCTGTCACGCGCCGGAGTCGACAGCACTGCTCGTGCAGCACCCCTGTCGAGCAGCCACACGATGAGATCTACTGCCGCTCGGGGATTCACCAGATGCTCAAGCACATCTGAACAGACCACGACAGAGTCGGCAACGCGTTCTGGGGGCAGCGGCAACTCGGTGGTTGATTCCAGATCCGCCTTCAACCACGCAAGCCCCGGGAAGTGATGCCGGCACCATTCAATATTGTCGCCATGATCGACGCCCACGGTCTTCAGTCTCGAATCGGTTTGGCAGAGCGCCATGAGTTTGCCTGCCCGCCCACATCCAAGATCGATGATGGTGGAACGACTGTGGGCACGGGCGACCGCAAGCGCCTCAGGATATACGTCGGGTTGCCACGTAACGCTCGTAGCGTCCTCGTCCAAGAAGTACCGGGCCTCATGTCGCTGTCGGTAGCCCAGCGTCAGGTAGTGTGCGGTCGCGTCCAAGATCGTCATCACGAGGTCCCGTCATCGTCACGGATGCCCTTGACGTTGGTCAGGGCGGCTCCACTCCGCAGAATCTCGTCCGCCGTGGCACATCCCTTACGCATCGACTGGCTGACTCCTGCGGCGAGCAGCAGGTGGGCGGCATTCAGACTGACGACAAGTCGATGATCATCAAGCCCGCCACCCGAGATCAGGTCTGCGGTGCGGTCGATGGCCTCACTGTGACTGCAGGGGGCGGGTAGGTCCACCGGAAACGGCGCTCCTGCGAGATCCAACGCCGAGGCCACTGTCACAGGACCGACCAGCCCATCGCGAACTCGGCAGCATCGAACCTCGCCGCGCGTGCCGATCTCGTCGATGTAGCGATCCCCTGGAAGACGCGTGGTCACGACGTCCGCATGTCGGAGGCCATAGCGACCGAGCACTTGACCCGCAACGTCAACGCGCGGATGCGAGAGGCCGAACACAGTGATGTCCCCGCGAACGGGCGTGGCTAGCGCGGCCAGTCCGAACGAGAACGGATTCGGCGCGTAGAACCGTCCCCCATACAGGCAGTCCAACGTTGGGATCTCCGGCTCGATCGCCAGAAAGGCGAAGCCGCAGACCATCAATGCCGCCTGTGCGTCGTCAGCGGTGCGGTGTTCTGGAAGCCCCAGAGCGCGAACCAACTCTCGGGAGCCCAACGCTGACGACGTCGCAGCAGAACCGACCTTGACCACCAGCACCCCCGCTGCTGCTGCCACCAGCGCAGCCGGCGTCGAGACGTTGAGGGTCCGAACACCCTTTTTGCCGCTACCCGCCAGCACAACGACCGGACGCCCATCTCCGCCCAACTGCCGCACCGGACCGCGCTCGTCAACGGCCAAGGCTCGCCGCAGTAGCGCGGCAACGTCCGTGGGTCGAGGTCCCCGCATCATCACAGCTGTCATCAGCGAACCCAGCACCACGTCACGCACGGGCGCGGTCAACTCCACGCACGCGCCGAAGGCGTCCGCCACGAGTTCGGCCGACACATCGCGCCCCACCGCAAAAGCGTTCAACGCCAACCGGATCTCGCGAGGCAGGTCTTCCTGGCCTGCAACGCCTCTGGACACAGTCGACTTGCCTATCTCAAGCGTTGGATCACTGTGCGAAGTCAATGGTCATTCCTTGATCGTTGGTACGGGTACCGAGCATCGGGACCGCGCAGAGCCACGGCATCACACAACTGGCACGCCGACGTCGTCTGACGTCGCCACGGCGAGCAGTTGCCGTCATGGTGACTGTCGGCGCGGTCAGGTCCGGCACTGAGTGTCGATCCCAGCTGTCATATGTCGGCAGCCCATTCGAAGGCCACCCAATCCAACCCAAGATCACATGTTGTATACAAAGAGTTGCATATTGGCAGGCTCCCTGGACCGGCCAGCACAACCACCTTCGCTCCAATCGCCCCGATATCGGCACCTCAATGGTGCCAAGCATCCAACAACTGTCCCGTATCCACGGCCACACACAACAGCTCACCGTGGGGGGTCACGATGGACCCCCCACACCGCACACCACCGCAGATCGAACCTCGCTGACCCATACGAACACCGTGGGGTCTCACCGTGGGGTGCTGAACACCCGCACATGGACTTGTCGTAACACACTCCATACAGTGAGCAATATTTCAATGACGCTCAATGGGAGGCGGGGGGACCGCCATGGTCGACCCAGAATGGTGGATATCGGGCGTCTGGGACGGATGCCCGATCCGGCACTACCTGGAGCAGCGCGATGTGACCGCTATCTTCAGGTTCCTTCACGCCCGAGGCCTGTCCTATGGCGTGATCGCCGCAGCGGTTGGCATCTCGCCGAACCGCGCGGCCGAGATCGCCAAGGGAGTGCGCCAGGTCAGCGCCTACGACGTACTCGAACGAGTCGCCGTTGGCCTCAGCATCCCCCGAACATCCATGGGGCTCGGTCGACCAGCCGACCTCAACCAACAGCGGTCCGGCCCCCTTGACAGCCGGTCTGATCCACATCAGAGCGGAGAGTCGCAGGGACAGGCACCCAACCACCTGCGCCCCACCGCCACCAGCGCCCCAATCGCTCTGGCTCGGATTCGGACAGGTCTGGATGAGGCCCTGGCCTCGGCGAGTGTGTCCTCGCGTCAACTGGAGTTGATCGAGGAATCGACAGCCGAACTGGTGCTGATCTACCCGGCAACCCCACCAGCGGTGATGCTTTCGCGTCTGACCACCGAGTGCGCCGAGGTACAGGTGCTCTCCCGACGTCGACAGCCGGCGCTGATCCAAGCGCGACTCTCCGCAACAGCCGCGCTGCTGGCCACGATGTGCGCGGACGCGTTGATGCGCTTGGGCCACGTCGGTGAGGCCCGCCTGTGGTACCGGACCGCGATCCACGCCGCAGATGACAGCGCGGAAGGTCCGATCCGGGTCCTGGTGCGTGCCCAGGCTGCGATGCTCCCCTACTACTTCGGCGATCCTCGGCAAGCGGTGTCCACTACGGATGCTGCCCTGGCCGTGGCCGCCCCACCGTGTCCGTCTGGGACGCTGGCCGCTGCGGGACGAGCCAGGGCACTCGCCCGCATCGGGGCGGCGGACGCCGCGAGGGAGGGGATCGAGCAGGCGCGGCGGCTGTTCGACGAGTGCGGCGATGCGGACAGCGACGCGGCGTTCCGGTTCCCGGCCAAGCGCCTGCTGCTGTACCTGTCCGGTGCCCTGACCTGGGTGGGTGACACAAGCGCCGCATACCGCTGC
>JAFGOK010000354.1 GCA_016926535.1 Micromonosporaceae bacterium
CGCTGCCAGAAGTCCGTCAAGCGCACCAGCAAACCTCCGCAGTTCCCGCAGTCGCAACTAGGGGCGACCGCACCCGGCGTTATCGTCCCCGCAGAGCCCGCCCGGGGGCAACCGCCCCCACGACAGCCGCCCCCACGACAGCCGCCGCGACGGAGACCTATCGCAAACGGCGGCAGCCATCAAGTGACAGCGCGGTGCCCTGCCAGGCTCAGGAGGCGACCGAGATCGGGTCCGCCCGATCCGCCGCCTCGGGTGGGACAACCAGATCCGCCCGCCCGAGCTCGCGCAGCAGCGCGTTGACGACGGTATCGTGCGCATCGACGATCCGGACGATGACCCTGCGCTCCGGCCTGCCTCCGGTGAGCACCCGCCATCTCGCCCGCCCCTGCGCGCTGAACCGCCCACCAGTCACCCTCGTCATCACCCCACGGGTGACGAAACAGTGCACGGCGGCCCGCACCCGCGCCCGGTCCGCAGCGCAGGCATGGCCGGTTTCGACGATCAGCGTCCGCAGCGAATCGGCCACACGTTCCGCTCGTGGCACGTCCACCCCGTTGTTGATCCGGGTGGGGTGACCGGATCGCAGGGTCGCCAGATACGCATCAAGCCGGGCGAGCAGCACCTCTGAGTCACGACGCATAGGTCGCTGGCCCGTCGTCACCGCACCTCCCACCGCAGCTCCGCAGCGTCACACCATTGTGACGTGTTGTGCCGCTTTTTGTCACTGAAAAAACCTGTTTCAGCGCTATTCATGGTAAATCGCACGTATCGTCGAACGGTTCGTCAGACCCCACGGGCAGGATGGGGGCATGCCAGCGACGGACGTACTCACCCGGTTCGGGTCCGCCACCAGAGAGTGGTTCACATCCGCGTTTGCCGGGCCGACCCAGGCACAGGTTGACGCCTGGAAAGCGATCAGCGCTGGCCACGACACCCTTGTGGTCGCTCCCACCGGGTCGGGCAAGACCCTCGCGGCGTTCCTGTGGTCACTCGACCGCCTCGCCACCGCCAGGCAGCGCCCCGAACCCGAAGGATCATCATCCGGCAGCCAGTGTCACGTGCTCTACGTCAGCCCACTCAAGGCACTCGCCATCGATGTCGAGCGCAATCTCAGAACCCCGCTGGTCGGCATCCGGCAGGCCGCGCGGCGGCTGGGGACATCGCCGCCGGACATCACCGTCGGGATGCGCACCGGCGACACCCCGGCTGACGAGCGCAGGACCTTCCGCAGGCAACCGCCGAATATTCTCATCACGACCCCGGAGTCGCTGTTCCTGCTGCTCACCTCGGCCGCACGGCAGGCGCTGAGCACCGTCGACACGGTCATCATCGATGAGGTCCACGCCGTGTGCGGCACCAAGCGGGGGGCACATCTCGCGCTGTCGCTCGAGCGGCTCGACGCGCTCCTTGAACGCCGGGCGCAGCGCATCGGACTCTCCGCGACGGTCCGTCCCATCGAGGAGACCGCCCGTTTCCTCGGCGGAGCCGCTCATGTCCAGGTCGTCCGCCCCCCGGCCGCCAAGACCATCGAGGTGACGGTCGAGGTGCCCGTCAAGGACATGACCGAGGCGGAGGCTGGAGAGACCCCCGGAGAGGAGCACGCAGAGCCGCGCCGGGCCTCCATCTGGCCCGCAGTCGAGCGGCACGTCCTCGATCTCGTTGAGTCTCATCAATCCACCATCGTCTTCACCAACGGCCGGCGCGGGGCAGAGCGGCTCTGCGCCAGGCTCAACGAGCTGGCAGCGGTTCGGATGTCGGCCCGCCAGGCCGACCACGGTGCGCCGCACGGAGAACCGCCCGGTCGGACCACCCCAGCACAGGTCATGGGGCAGGCCGGCGAAGCACGCGGCGTTGCCCCGACGGTGGCCCGGGCGCACCACGGCAGTGTCTCAAGGGAGGAGCGCAGCCACATCGAGGAGGCGCTCAAGTCAGGGACGCTCCCCGCCGTCATCGCAACGTCGAGTCTCGAACTCGGCATCGACATGGGTGCCGTTGATCTCGTCGTGCAGATCGAGGCGCCGCCAAGCGTCTCTGCTGGGATGCAGCGCATCGGCCGGGCAGGGCATCAGGTCGGCGCCATCTCCAGAGGGGTCATCCTGCCGAAACACCGTGGCGATCTTGTTTCCTGCGCGGTGGTCGCAGAGCGAATGGGCATGGGCGCCATCGAAGAGCTGCGGTTTCCCCGAAACCCTCTGGATGTGCTCGCCCAGCAGCTCATCGCGATGGTCGCCATGGAGGACTGGCGGTGTGCGGATCTCCTCGCGCTCGTACGCCGCGCGGCGCCCTTCGCGACGCTGCCCGATTCCGCTTTTCACGCCGTACTGGACATGCTCACCGGACGATACCCTTCGACAGCCTTCGCCGAGCTGCGGCCGCGGCTGGTCTGGGATCGGACGACCGATGTGCTCTCCGCCCGGCCGGGGGCCCAGCGGCTGGCGGTCACCAGTGGGGGGACCATTCCCGACCGAGGGCTGTTCGGCGTGTTTCTCGCCAGTGGCGAGGAGGCCGCGACGAGGAAGGGTAGGTCGTCGCCTCAGCCGGACGGCGCTGGCGGCGCTGGCGGCGCTGGCGGCGCTGGCCGCGCTGGCCGCGCTCGCCCGGGAGCGCGCGTCGGGGAGCTCGACGAGGAAATGGTGTACGAGTCCCGGGTCGGTGACGTATTCCTCCTCGGCTCGACCTCGTGGCGGATTGAGAACATCACCCATGACCGGGTGCTGGTCTCGCCTGCTCCCGGCGCGCCGGCCCGGATGCCGTTCTGGAGGGGCGACGCCCCCGGCCGCCCAGTTGAGCTGGGCAAAGCGATCGGAGCCCGACTGCGTGCCCTGGCCAGGTCCGAGGACACCGCCGCCCGCCAGTGCCTGGCACGCAACGGGCTCGACCAGTGGGCCTGCGACAACCTGCTCGCGTACCTGGCAGAGCAGCACGCGGCGACCCGGCGGGTGCCGGATGACCGGACGGTCGTCGTCGAGCGCTTCCGCGACGAGCTCGGCGACTGGCGCCTTGCCGTCCACTGTGTGCTTGGCGCGAGGGTCAACGGCCCATGGGCGCTGGCAATCGCCCGGCGGGTCACCGAACGATACGGGTTCGACGGGCAGGTCCTGCCGTCTGATGACGGCATCGTGGTCAGGCTTCCGGATATCGTTGACGAGCCCCCTGGAGCTGAGCTCGTGGTGTTCGATCCGGAGGAGATCGCCGCGATCATCGAGGACTGCGTCGGGGGATCGGCGCTGTTCGCCGCGAGGTTCCGGGAGTGTGCCGCACGGGCGCTGCTGCTGCCCCGCAGGGACCCGCATCGACGGCAACCGCTGTGGCAGCAGCGGCAACGCGCGGCCCAGCTTCTGGACGTCGCGCGGGAGTACCCGGAGTTTCCCATCACTCTGGAGGCTGCAAGGGAATGCCTCCAGGACGTCTTCGACGTCCCTGGGCTCGTCAACGTCATGCGGGACCTGGCCGGACGAGCAATCAGGCTGATCGAGGTTGAAACACCGCAACCATCGCCATTTGCCCGCTCGTTGCTCTTCGGGTATATCGGCTCGTTCCTCTATGACGGCGACGCGCCGCTGGCTGAGCGGCGGGCCGCGGCCCTCGCCCTCGACCCGGTCCTGCTCGGCGAACTCCTTGGCCGGGTGGAGTTGCGCGAGCTCCTCGATCCTGCGGTGGTCGCGGAGACCGAGCGGCGGCTGCAGTGGCTGACCGAGGAGCGCACGCCGACCGACGCAGAGGGCGTTGCGGAGATGCTGCGCCTACTCGGCGATCTCTCCGAGGACGAGTTCGTCGAGCGGGGAGTCGACCTC
>JAFGOK010000355.1 GCA_016926535.1 Micromonosporaceae bacterium
GGAGCGCTCGCCGTCCCCGTTCCCACCGAAGCCGAGCTGGCCAGCACGGTCAGCACGGTCAGCACCCGCTACGCCTTCCTCGCCGGTCTCGACGCCGAGGAACGACAGCTTGCCGGGGCACGCGAGCAGGACCGCGACCTCGCCCTGCGCCTGCTGGCCAAGCTACCCGGTGCGCGTCAAGATGGTGCTCGACCTGGCGTTCCGCACAGGGGAGGAGCACTGGCAAAACGGCTGGCTTACGCGCTGGTGGTTCCGCGCGGCGATCCCGACGGGCGGACCAGTCTGGACGGAACGGCCAAGGAACATCGCATGGACCAGCGCGATTCCCCAGCACGTGGACACGCCGCTTTTCATCCCGCGGAATGCCACACAGCGCGACCTGCGACAATTCCAGCCGCTCAGGGCAAGTCGCTGACCAGGGCGCCTGTTGTGAACACGTCGTTGTCGCCGGCTGGCGCTGGCGCCGACAACGCCACCGTCACGGCGACCGTTGTCAGGAGGTACACCAGAAGACCGCTTAGACCACGGGACGTTTGCGGCGGGCGGGTTGCGGAGTGTCCCGACACGATGACGTTCTCTCCCTGACGCATGAACGCCAGGTCATGGGCGTAGGAGGCGTGCAGCAGGCAGGCCATGGCGGCCAGCCGCTCGCCCGGTCTCGGCGCCGGGACCGGGCTTTCCCAGTCACCGCACGGCGAGCATCCTGCGCCACGGCGAGGACCGGTCGGTGGCCGCCTGAGCCGGATGGCCGGCAGGCGCATATCCGTGACCTCGTCGGCCGTGGCAGCCTGGTCGTCGGGTGTGCGATGCCAGGTGTTGGGATACCGTTCGTCCCAGCACCGTCGGTCCTGAGTGGGAGGTGGCTGGTGGTCGTGTCCAAGCCGAGGGACGCCCGTGCCCGGTACGGAGTGGATGGTCCGCCGATCCTGCTCGGCCTGGCCGGTGTGGTCGTCGTGGCGCTGGGTGCCGGGATCTGGGTGACCGCTGGCCTTGGCGTCGTGTGGGGCTGGATACCGTTCGCCGTCGCCGGCGCGATGCTGCTCTGGGGCGGGTTTCACCTGTACGCGACGTTGCGGGGCAAGTTCGAGGTGTGGACCGGCCTGCTGGAGGAGCTTTGTCTGGGCGGTGACGAACAGATCCTCGACCTGGGGTGCGGGCGTGGCGCGGTGCTGCTGATGGCCGCGAGACACCTGACCACAGGCCGGGCCGTCGGGGTCGATCTCTGGCGGTGGGTGGATCAGTCCGGCAATACCATCGAGGCCACCGAACGCAACGCGGTCGTCGAGGGGGTCCGTGATCGTGTGGAGTTGCGTACTGCCGACATGACCGACCTGCCGTTCCCGGACGAGCAATTCGATGTCGTCCTGTCCAGCTTGGCGATCCACAACATCAAGGCGGACGGCGGGCAGCGGCGCGCCGTCGAGGAGGCACTGCGGGTGCTACGCCCCGACGGCCGGCTGATGATCGTTGACATCGAGGCCGTGGGCTCGTACCAGCGGTGGCTGCTCGAACGTGGCGCCGGCGACGTGCGTCGGCGTTGCCTGGGCTGGCGGATGTGGTGGGGCGGCCCGTGGCTGGCGACGTCCGTGGTCACTGCGGTCAAGCGGGCTGAGCGTCCAGGAACCCGGTAGCACCGCTCGACCCGCGACCCGAGCCCACGTCGCCCGGTACGTGATCATGACTGAGCTGGAAGTGCCCGCGTTCGCCACAGATCCGGACCCGGCCGTGCGGGAAGCGGTGGCCGGCAACCCTCACCTGCCCGCAGTGGTGCTGGGGCCGTTGCTCGAGTAATGATCGGCCCGGTTCGATGGCGGGCGTGAGGGGCAGGACGCGGCGATGGCACTCGGGGCGCCCGAGGGCGGCCGCTGCAGCAGACGCGACTGTGCTCACGGCGGCGTGGCCTGGCGTTGCCAGGCCGTGAAGGTTCTCCGCCTTTGACCGGGGGCCAGCCGGCCGCAGGCAGCCACCTCAAACGATGGCCGGGTTACTGGGTGCGCGCGGGTCGCCGCCGCAACCGTGTCGGAGGGAGCCTTCATGGTCACGAGCGTCTGGTCCGAGCTGCGTGGATAGGGTCGTTGTCACCTACAAGGGCGATTTCATCATGGGGGTGGGCAACCGACTCCAGGTCTGCGGCGGACAGTGGCGCTGTTCGGCGTCCCGGCATGGCGAACACGGCGAACAGGCAGGCGACCGCAGCCACAGCGGCCGCCGCCGCCAGCCCCAGAGCGGACCCCGCGAGGAAAGCCTCGTGCGCCGCCTCGCGCAGGCTGCCGGCCAGCGGCTCCTTCACCCTGGCTGCGACCTGCAGGGCCCCGCCGAGGGAACCGAGCACGGTATCGGCCACCTCCTGCCCGACGCCGACCGGCGAAGCATCCAGCGCCCCGGTCATCCGGTCCTGGTAGCGGGTGGAAACGAGACTGCCGACCACGGCGACCCCAAGAGCCGCTCCGAGCTGGAGGGCGACGCTGCCGGTGCCGGATGCCACGCCGCTCTGGCTGCGTGGCGCCGAACCGACGACGAGGCCGATACACGTCGGCATGACCAGACCGGCTCCCATCCCGATGAGCACAAGGCCGGGCACGCTGGCGGCGTAGGCATCCCCGACGTCCAGACGCGACAGCGTCCACAATCCCACACCGATCGATGCCAGCCCGATTGTCACAGGAATCCGCGGGCCTACCAGGTGAACGACGCGGGTGGACAGCCCCGCCGCGACGATGAGCCCCCCGGCCGTCGGAATGATCCTGATTCCCGCGCTCACGGGTTCGTACCCGAGGTGGAACTGCAGGAACTGGGTAATGACGAAGAGCGCGCCGAACAGCGCGAAGAAGTTCAGGCCCAGAACGGCGATCGGTGCGGCGAACTCGCGCTTGTGGAACAGCCGCAGGTCGAGCATGGGCTGGTCGACGGCGCGCTCCCACAGGACGAACGCTCCCAGGACTGCCAGCCCGGCGGTACCGGTTCCGATGACGAGGCCGGAAGCCCAGCCATGCTCGGGTGCCTCGATGATCGCCCACAGCAGGAGTGCCATACCCGAGACGGAGGCCAGGGCGCCGGGGAGATCCGGGCGACGCGGGTGCGGGTCCCGGGACTCCACGACGAGGAGCGCGACCCCGATGAGGGCTACCGCGGCGACAGGTACGTTGACGAGGAACACGGAGCCCCACTCGTAGCGGGACAGCAGCAGACCGCCGGCGATGGGTCCCAGTGCGACGCCCAGGCCGCTCATGGCGCCCCAGACGCCCATCGCCTGCTGTCGTTCCCGGCGGTCCGGGAACAGGTCCGTGATGACGGCCAGGGTCGACGGCATGATCATCGCGGCGCCCGCGCCCATACCGGCCCTGGCGGCAACGAGCATCGGCACCGATCCCGAGTAGGCCGCCCACAGCGACGCCGCGGCGAACGTCGCGATGCCCGTGACGAGCATGCGCTTGCGCCCGATGCGGTCGGCGACGCTGCCGGCGATCAGGACCAGGCACGCCAGCGCGAGGGCGTAGGCGTCCACGATCCACTGCAGCTCGCTGTCGGTGGCCCCGAGGTCGGCCACGAGGGTCGGCAGGGCGACGTTGAGGATGGTGCTGTCGACAGTGACGATGAGAACGGAGGTACACAGCAGCGCCAGTGTCATCCAGCGTAGCCGTCGCCTTCCGCTCGAACTGGTGTTCACGTCTTGGACCCTTCGCAGGATGTGGGTACGGACCTCGCCATGGCCGGTCGCCATGGGCGTACGGTGCCGGCTGCGGGAGACGCGCACTTCTTGCCGGCGATGCGTCCACAGGCTAAGAATTCAAGTCGACTTGAACGCAAGGGGTGCGACATGGATGATCCGATGCTGTCGATCCGCGAGGTGGCCCGCCGGTACGGGCTGTCGACCTCGGCGCTGCGCTACTACGACGAGTTGGGCCTGGTCACCCCCGCGCAACGCCGGGGCCGGCAGCGCTGGTACGGCCCGCCCCAGCTCCACCGGCTGGCCGCAATCCAGATCGGCAAGGCGATCGGGCTGTCTCTGGAGAGCATCGCGGCCCTACTCGACGGTAATCGGGAAGTCTGGACCAGTATCGCCACTTCCCAGATCGCGACGTTAGCGGAGCAGATCGCCACGGCCAGGGTTGCCAAGACGGTTCTGGAACAGACGCTGTGCTGCCAAGCTGAGCATCCAATCCGCGACTGCCCGGTGCTCGCTGAACTGCTTCGCCTCTGGTCGGAGGGCACCTTCCGGAACGAGGGCACCGGCGGCTTGGAGGCCTTCCTGGCAGAGGCCAAGGCCCACGAGCACGCTTACCGTTCCACTATGGACGATAAGGTCGACGCGGGGTGATCGGGAGCCTTGTGGGGTACGCGAATGCCGTTACCGTGTCTGAGCTAGGCGTTCTACCGGTCTTGGCGAGCGTCACATCCCTCTCTGCCAGGCGGAGACGCTCGGAGTGTCCCCGCGGGGCGGTGTCCCGGTTCATGTGGTTGGTGTGGTTTGTGTTTCCGGCGAGTGGGGTCACGCCGTATCCGCGGTGCAAGGGATCCTGTTTACTCGTGTTTCGCAGTTACGCGGCGGCTGCGGTGCAGGCCAGTTCGTAGTCCCGCGATATCTGGGGCCCGGCTGAGCTGGGCAGGTGCCTGAAACCCTGGCCACGATCAACGCTTTGCGAAGCTTGACGATCATGTCCTCGAAGGACGGTTCGCTCTTGCCGGGGTACCACGGCTCTGCTTCGCGGCGGGCGGTGTGGGGCCGGGGCGTACAAGGTCGCGTTGCGTGGCAGCCGGCTGGTCCAGGTCGTGTGTGTTGCCCAGATGCGGTGCGGCGTCGGTCGGGGCCTGCCCGGCCACGGTGGCCAGGGCCTTGCCGTGGTACGCGGCGTCACCCACGCCATGGATGCGGTACGTCGGCAGCGCCCGCACCAGCACGGCGATCATCTCGGCTGCGAGGTCGACGTGGCTGGCGGTGTCCTTGCTCCACAGCGTAGAAGTCGGCGACAGCGTGGAAGGACTCCTTGGGTTCCCACGGCAGGTCGGGGTAGGTCGTGCCAAGGCCGTTGCGGTCCCAGGGCGCTTGCGGATAGGCGGCGCCGAGTGGCCCAAGCCGGCCGCCGAAGCTCTTGACGAGGCTGTAGCTGGCCATGTCGAGGTCGTACAGCGGGTCGTCGCTGGTTGGGCTGAGCGGAGCGACGAATGTCATGACGAAGGTGGCGTCCACTCCCGCGGTGTCGAAGATGGACAGCACCTCCGTGAGTTCGCGGGCCTGCTCGGTCTCATCACGAACATAAGCCCCGTTGAGCCGTCCTGGCATGCTGCTTCGCTCACCGTCGGAGATGTCGAGAATGGCGATATCGAATCGACTCCACTCGACGTGTTCCAGCGGCACCGAGGCATAGGTGACGGGTCCGTGGAAGACCTCGCGTACCCGGTCGGTCGCCTTGGCGAGGAAGGCGTTGAGCGGCCTGTTGTGTTCCCCGGCTTGGATGCGCCGCCAGAAGTCCGGGTGTTCCAGCCGTTCGAGCATCCAGTCGCCTTCGACGATGCCGGCCGTGAACAGCGTTGCCTCGGTGCCGACGCTGAAGACAACCTGGCCCGGCCGGTGCCGGTGCAGATCTTGCGCTGCTTCGGCTGCCTCGGCGATGTACGCGAGGGTCTCGCTGGGGCTGTGGTCCCACAACTCGGGGGACAACCACACCTGCAGGCCGCAGTCGAGCGCGTGTTGTCCTGCGGCCATCAACCTGGCCGGATCTTGGCCGCAGATTCTCACGGCGTTGCAGTGCAGGTCGTCTTTGATGATCTGCAGTTCACGGCGCGCTTCTTCCGGCGAGAACTCGGGACGCCAGTCCTGGCCCCACATCACCCGGCCCACGTCATAACAGACACCGCGGCGGTTCATGCCATGACCTCGCCCTCGGCCGGGCCAGCGAGGCTGCGACGCACCGCGGCCCGATCGACCCCAAGTGCCTCCAGCAACTCGGCAGCCGGGTCGGGGAGCTGCAGCGACAGCAGGGCGAGAAGAACGTGACTGCTGTCGAGTAGTCGCCTCTTGGCCGGTGTCTCGTTGGCGGCGCGCTGGAGAACCTCTCGCGCGCCGGAGGTGAGCGGCGGGAGCCCGCGGCCGGGCCGAACCACTGGGCCTTCATCGAAGGCCGGGATCTCGACGCCGACCGCGGCGAGCGCTGCCACGTCGAGCGCGTCCAGCGCGGCCCGGGCGTCGGCGAGGGGCACCCCGAGTGCCTTCGCTGTCCGCGAATGCCCGTCGTGCAACAGCCCGAGTAGCAGGTGATCCGTGCCGAGCCGGCGGTTGCAGCGGCGGCGCGTCTCCTCGGCGGCTGAGGTCAGCATCCATTTCCAGGCGTCGCCGCCGACCCGCTCTGACATCATCGATGAGTATGGCGGGCCGGCCGACGTTCGAAGGGTGTTAGCCCAACTGGAGGAGCGTCAACAGACCACCGTGCCGCGCGCCTGTCCGACACGCTCGGCGAGCTGGTCCATTGACGCGGGATGCCCGTTGGCAGGGTCGTCTCTCTCGCCACTCGCCGCTCGCTGCGGAGGGCGGTATCGCTACCGTATCGTCGATGTGGCCGAGGAAATCAGCGTTGGAGTTGCGCGTCGAGAAACTCATGGAGCGAGTCGATCAGGCACGTGGTGATCACGTGCGGCTCGTGCCGGTGCTGGAGGAGTATCTACGACTGGCCGAGGCGCACGAGGACGACCCGGACGAGTTCTTCGACACCGGCGCCTGGAGTGAGACCCTGGCGGACAGCTACCTGGCGGTGGGGCGGGTGGAC
>JAFGOK010000356.1 GCA_016926535.1 Micromonosporaceae bacterium
CCGTTTTCGTGGTACCACGTCCCGATCGGGAGTGTCTTACCTTTACATGGTGTTACAAGGCAAATATCAAACATGACGGGGCCGTGCATCTGGAACAGCGAGTGGCTCACCGAGAAGAACGAGGTCAGCTTCCTGCGAACCGTCTATAGTAGCGACTACGTCATCACAAGGGACGAGCTTCCAGATCTGGGTTGATCGTAGCGGAGAGTATCAATCACATCGACAGATGTCACTCTTTTGACGATATTGATATGCCGTTACCCTGCGGTTATGTCCTACCGTCTCGGAATTGATTTTGGTACATCGCACACGGTCGGTTTCCTGGCATCGCCAGACAACCGGATCCGACCACTGCTGTTCGATGGCTCGCCGTTCCTCCCGTCTGCGGTGTGCGCAACGGCCGACGGTGGGCTGGTCGTCGGGGGCGACGCCCTTGCCAACGCCCCGGCCTGGCCGGAGCGGTTCGAGCCCACCCCGAAGCGGCGGGTCATCGAGCGATCGGTCCGGCTCGGCAAGTTCGAGTACCCGGTGCCTGCACTGGTCGGTGCCCTCCTGCACCGCATGGCCCGGCGAGCTGTTGCGGTGGCAGGAAGCCCTCCCGAGGGCATCGTGTGCACCTACCCCGCCTCGTGGGGTGAGGCCAGGCGGGGAGTGCTCACCCAAGCTGCCAGGATCGCAGGGCTCGGCGAGGTGCTGCTGGTCGACGAGCCGAGCGCTGCCGCTGCGGCCATCTTCACCACGACCGGGACGGCCCTGCCCCCGGCTCATGCATTGTCGTGTACGACCTGGGAGCGGGCACCTTCGACGTCAGCGCCGTCCGCCGCACCGCCACCGGGTACTCGGTGCTGGCGAGCGAGGAGCTCACCGGCGCTGGCGGCCTGGACCTCGACGAGGCCATCGTCAAGCATGTCGGGACCATCTGCGCTTCCCGGGATCCATCAGCCTGGGAGCGGCTCCAGACGCCCCGCACGGCGGCTGACCTTCGCCACCGGCTGCGGCTGCTGGCCGATGTCCAGGTGGTCAAGGAGATGGTGACCGTCCCGGACGTCCCCGAGACGGTCTGCCTGACCACGGACGTCTCCCTGCTCATCTCGAAGACGACCGGGTCATCGAGCCCGTCCGATGAAGCTCTGGTCCGGTGCAAGTTCTATGGCAGCGGCTCCGCAGCGCTGTGCCTCATGTACGCGGCCGGCACGGCCTGGCTCGAATCGTCTGGTGAGATCCCGTGGACTATCAAGATCGTAATTAGGTCGTAGCCCCACCGCCGTGCGCTATCTCACTTCATCGAACATGTTCGATGTCTCAGCATCGCCCCCTGCCGGCCCAACACTCGCAGCCATGCAGGGAAGGGGACAGACGACCACCCATCGCCACGGGACAGTGGCGCCACCATCCCCCAATCCGGGACAGCGTGATCACTGTATGTATTGGTACTGACTCAAGAATGGGCCAGCAACGACGCCGGCGAATGTCTCTTCTTGGGAGTCTACCGAGGTCAGCGAAGCCTCTTCACGTACGCTCCCCGAGTGGTCTCCAAACGCAAGCGCTACCGTGCGTTCCTGGCCAAGCTCACCGCCAACCTGGCCTCCCTACTGTTCTGTGCCATGCTGGCGGGCCTGGTCGTCGCCGGACTCGCCCTGCCGACCGTTGCACTGACCGGCCTGGGCGCCAAGGCCGGCGCGGACACCTTCGAACAGATGCCGACGGAGTTCGACATCCTGCCCTCGGCGCAGGTCTCCGACATCTATGCCTCGGATGGCACGACCCTGCTGGCGCACGTGTACGACGAGAACCGCCGCGACGTCCCACTGAGCAAGGTCGCCCCGGTCATGCAGCAGGCGATGGTCTCCTCGGAGGACAAGAACTTCTACGAGCACCGTGGAGTGGATCTCAAAGGCATCGCCCGCGCGTTCGCCAAGAACCGGCAGACCGGCTCCCAGGAGGGCGCCTCAACGCTGACCATGCAGTACGTCCGCCAGGTCATCCAGTATTCCGCGAAGACCCCGGAGCAGGTCATCGAAGCGACGGAGCAGACCCCCGCCCGCAAGCTCCGCGAGATCAAATTCGCGACCGCTCTGGAGAAGCAGCTGACCAAGGAGCAGATCCTGGAGCGGTACCTCAACATCGCCTCCTTCGGGGAGGGGGCCTACGGGATTCAGGCCGCCAGCCAGATCTACTTCGGCAAGTCAGCAGCCGAGCTGACCCTCCCCGAGGCCGCCCTGCTCGCGGCGCTGGTCAAGGCCCCTTCCAGGTACAACCCGGCCACAGCGGAGGGCAAGCCCCTCGCGCTGGAGCGCAGCCGCAACTACGTGATGGCCAACATGGTCGAGATGGGGTACATCACGCAGGCCCAGGCAGACGAGGCGAGAACCACCGAACCGGTGGTCACCGGCCAGCGCCTCTCCCAGGGATGCACCGAGGTGGCGCGCTCCGAGATCGGGACCGGGTTCTTCTGCGACTACTTCGTCCGCTGGTGGAACGACCAGGAAGCCTTCGGTGCCAACCAGTACGAGCGGTCCAGCCGGCTCGCCTCCGGCGGATACAAGATCATTACCTCGCTGAACCTGGCCACCCAGCAAGCCGCCAGCGCCTACGCCCGATCACGACCCGGCGGAGCGCGGACCGACACCAACAATCCCAAGGCGGTGCTGCTCGCGGCGGTCGAACCCGGCACCGGCCGGATCCAGGCACTGGCCACCAACCGGGCCTTCAGCAACGATCAGAGCGGCAACGGCGCCAACACCAACCGGGTCAAGCGGGCCGCCGGGCAGAAGGGCAACTATCCGAATACGACGGTCCCGCTAATCACTGGCGGGCCTGACGTGCCCGGCTACCAGGCAGGATCGGTCTTCAAGATCTTCACTCTGGTCGCTGCGTTGGAGAGCGGCCTCCCGCTCAGCTTCACCATGGACGCGCCGCAGGTCGCCAAGACCCACTACATCATCGACCCCAGCAGCCCGGCGGCCTGCCCGGGAACGCACTTCTACTGCCCGACCAACGCCGGGAACATGGCCGGGCGGTACACGATGTGGGGTGCCTTCGGCCGGTCGGTCAACACCTTCTTCGTGCCGCTGGAGGAAAAGGTCGGCGCGCAGAAGGTGGTCGATGCTGCCAAGCGCCTCGGCATCAGGTTCCGCGCGGACAGCGATGCCCAGCTGGCCACCAACGCCAGCCAGTGGGGCGCGTTCACCCTGGGGGTGTCCGCCAGCACCCCGCTCGACATGGCCACCGCCTGGGCGACGCTCGCCGCCGACGGCACCTACTGCGAGCCAACCCCCGTCATCGAGATCGTCGACCGGAACGGCAACAAGGTGGAGGCGGGGAACCCCCGCTGCACCCCCAACGTCGTTGCCCCGGACGTCGCCCGGGCGGCGATTGACGCAGCCCGGTGCCCGGTCGGTGACCGCTCAGCCACGACCAGATGCGTCGGATCGACGGCGGGTGCCCTCCGCGGCATTGTCGGCAAGCCGCTGGCCGGCAAGACCGGGACGACGGATGGGAACAACACCGCCACCATGACGATCACGACCCGGCAGCTGGCCATCTCCGGGTACATCGTCGATCCGGACTGGCCGATGCATCCCAACGTCGGCAACCACCCGATCATCAACAACGCGGTGGCATACACCATGCGCGACGCGATGGCTGGCCAGCCGGCCATCAACTTCCCCGGACCCTCGGCGAGCATGGTCGGGGGCGGCGGCAAAGCCAGTGCCGCAGACAACAAGAGCAAAAACAACAACCGGAAGCGCAGGCGGTAGGCCGGCGAGTATTGACGAGGAACGTGACGGAGACAATAATCGATCCACCTGTTAACGTTCACATTCCCTACCGCCACGCCCCCAGCGCCCTCGCTGAGCAGGGCAGTGGCGTCATCCGACCCTCGCAGCACGACGCTGAGGAGGACCCACATGTCCCGAGTACGCTTCCACATCGGACTAACCGTCGGTTTGGTGCTGACCGCTTCCGTCGCGATCGTCGCGCCGGTCATGGCGCAGCCCACGACGGTCGAGCCGAACTACACCATCACCGTCGATCCCTCGACCCGAGGCGCGACGATCAGTGACTCCATGTACGGAGTCTTCTTCGAAGACATCAACTTCGCCGCGGACGGTGGGCTGTACGCGGAACTCGTCCGCAACCGCTCGTTCGAGTTCCTGCCGGCGGACAACACCTCATACACCGGAATGACCGGATGGACCACCGCCGCCAGCGAGCACGGCGCGGGCACGGCGACCACCGTCGACGATGACGCCCGACTGAACGAGCGCAACCGAACCTACCTCCAGCTCGAGCTGTCCAGTGCCGCCGATGCGTGGTACGGCGTCGGCAATGCCGGGTACAACAGCGGGATCGCGCTGCGGGCCGGCGAGCACTACGACTTCTCGATGTGGGCCCGCACCACCGCCTCCGGCGGGACACCGCTGGCGGTGGCGGTGGAGACCGCGACCGGCGGGGTGCTCGCCGCTCCCCTCTCGCTGACCGTCCGCACCGACTCCTGGACGAAGTACACCGGGACGCTGACGGCGAAGCAGACGACCGACGCCGGACGGCTCCTGGTCCGGGCCGGTGGCACCGGAACGCTGCGGCTGGACATGGTGTCGTTGCTCCCCCGCGACACGTTCCGGGGCCACGCCAACGGCCTGCGCAAGGACCTCGCCGAGAAGATCGCGGCGCTGCGCCCCGGGTTCGTGCGGTTCCCCGGCGGCTGCCTGGTCAACACCGGCAGTCACGAGGGCTATGACGAGGCCTCCGGCTGGCAGCGGGAACGCTCCTACCAGTGGAAGGACACCGTCGGCCCGGTCGAGACCAGAGCGACCAACCAGAACTTCTGGGGTTACAACCAGTCGTACGGGCTGGGCTACTTCGAGTACTTCCAGTTCTCCGAGGATATCGGCGCCATGCCGCTGCCCGTTGTGCCAGCCCTGGTCACCGGCTGCGGGGAGAACCGGGCGACCGCCGACGAGGCGCTGCTGCAACGCCACATCCAGGACACCCTGGACCTCATCGAGTTCGCCAACGGCCCGGTCACCTCGACCTGGGGCAAGCTCCGGGCGGACATGGGCCATCCCAAGCCGTTCGGCCTGACCCACCTCAGCGTCGGCAACGAGGAGAACCTGCCGGAGGAGTACTTCGCGAACTTCGAGCAGTTCCGCGACGCGATCATGGCGAAGTACCCGGACATCACCGTGATCGGCAACTCTGGTCCAGATGACACTGGCGGGACCTTCGAGACGCTGTGGGCCAAGAACCGGGCCGCTGGCGTGGCCATGGTCGATGAGCACTACTACAACAGCCCGAAGTGGTTCCTCCAGAACAACGCCCGCTACGACGGCTACGACCGCAGCGGGCCGAAGGTGTTCCTCGGGGAATACGCCTCGCTGGACAACAAGCTCTACAACTCGCTGGCAGAGGCCGCCTACATGACCGGTCTGGAGCGCAACGCCGACGTCGTCAAGCTGGCCTCGTACGCCCCGCTGCTGTCCAATATCGACAATGTGCAGTGGAAGCCGGACCTGATCTGGTTCGACAACGACGAGTCGTGGGGCTCCACCAGCTACGAGGTGCAGCAGCTGTTCATGAACAACGTCGGTGACCGGGTGGTTCCGAGCACCGCGACCGGCGCCGTCGTCGGGCCGCAGCCCATCACCGGAGCGATCGGCCTGTCCACCTGGGCGACCTCGGCGGCGTACGACGAGGTCAAGGTCACCGCGCCGGACGGGACGGTCCTGTTCAGCGACGACTTCTCCGCCGGCTCCGGCCAGTGGACGCCGCTGGCCGGCCGGGGCGACTGGTCGGTCGTCGACGGCGAGTTCGTCCAGTCCGACGCCGCGGCTCAGGACACGCTGATCAAGGGATTCGATCCGCAGACCAGCGAGTACGACCTGTCCGTCAAGGCCAGAAAGATCTCCGGAGCGGAGGGCTTCCTGATCTGCTTCGGGGTCAAGGACTCCGGCAACTTCTACTGGTGGAACCTGGGCGGCTGGAACAACACCCAGGGTGCGATCGAGAAGGCGGTCGGCGGCGGCAAGGAGCAGCTGATCACCAAGCCCAACTCGGTCACCACCGGGACGACGTATGACCTCAAAGTCCAGGTCCGCGGGACCAAGGTGACCCTGTACGTCGGCGGTCAGGAATGGGGCAGCTTCGACGACACCAAGGTCATGGAGCCGTTCGCCCAGGTCGTCACCGAGGACGAGCGCACCGGCGAGCTGATCCTCAAGGTCGTCAACGCCCAGGACACCGACGCCGTCACCCGCGTCGATCTCGGCGGGCTCCGGGTGCGGAAGACCGCCCGGATGACGACCATCACCGGGGACCCCGGAGAGCAGAACACCCGCTCCGCCGAACCGATCAAGCCGGTGACCACGACCGTCAGCGGCCTCGGATCGACCTTCACCCGTACCTTCCCCGCGAACTCCGTCACGTTCCTGCGCATCCGGACCAGGTAGGGGGAACTGTCATGACCTACGACCTCAGCCGGCGCGCCCTGTTGCGGGGCGGGATGGGGCTGGCGACCGCCGGAGCCCTGGCCGGGTTGACCTCGGCGGCCCAGGCCACAGAGGGCTCTTCCGGGGGCCAGGCCGCCGCAGCAGCACGCAACGACGCCGAAGCCCCGGCCAGCGACGCCGCAGCCGCCGGGGGCCGGGCGGCCGGCGCCGCCGGACGGACCGACGCGGAGATCTACGGGGTGCCGACCCTCAACCCGCTCATCGAGCAGCGGGCCGATCCCTTCATCACCCGCCCGGTCGCCGGGATGTACTACTTCACCGGCTCTGTCCCGGAGTACGACCGCATCGTCGTCCGCGGGGCTTCGACCATCGCCGGCCTGGCGACGGCGACGGAATCGGTCGTCTGGACCAGGCCGGCCTCCGGCCGGATGGGTGGTCACATCTGGGCCCCGGAGCTGCATCGCATCGGCGGGCGCTGGTACATCTACTTCGCCGCCGGCGATTCGGGCGATGTGTTCCGGGTCCGGATGTACGTCCTGGAGTCCGCGCTCGCCGACCCCAGGGACCCGGCGGGCTGGGCGCTCCGGGGCCAGATCGCCACGGAGTGGGACGGCTTCTCGCTGGACGCGACGACCTTCGAGCATCGCGGTCGCCGCTACCTGGTGTGGGCGCAGAGCGAGCCGGAGATCGCGGTGAACTCCAGCCTCTACCTCGCCGAGATGAGCAACCCGTGGACCCTGAAGACCAAGCCGACCCGGATCACCACCCCGACCCGGGACTGGGAGATCCAGGGGTACAAGGTCAACGAGGGTCCGGCCGTCATCATCCGCAATGGACGGGTGTTCGTCACCTTCTCCGCGAGTGCCACAGACGCCCGGTACTGCATGGGCCTGCTGACCGCGAAGGCCAGCGCGAACCTGCTCGACCGGGCCTCCTGGGTCAAGACGCCTGACCCGATCTTCGTGACCAGCGAGCAGACCAAGCGGTACGGCCCCGGGCACAACTCGTTCACCGTCGCCGAGGACGGCGTCACGGACGTGCTCGTCTACCACGCCCGCGACTACGGTGCCATCACCGGCGACCCGCTCTACGACCCCAACCGGCACACCAGGGTCCAGCGGCTGTACTGGAACCACGACGGCACCCCGCTGTTCGGCGTCCCCGTCGGCGAGGGCGGGCCGATCGTCCGGCTCTCCCCTGCCGACGCTCCCGCCGCGTTCGTCCGGCACCTCGACGGCGTCGTCCGCGTGGACACCGACGTCCGGACGCTGGCCGACTCGCAGTTCCGTTTCGTCACGGGCCTGGCCGGCGCGGGCACCGAGTCCATCGCCTCGGTCGACTTCCCCGACCGGTACCTGTGCATCGTGGACGGCGCAGTCCGCCTCGCCGCGCAGGGCGGCGACCAGCCCGCGGGCGACCAGCAAACCGGCGACCCCACCTTCGCCGGCCGGGCCAGCTTCCGCAGAATCCCCCGGGGCAGGGGGATCTCGCTCCAGCTGGCGGCTGATCCCGGTACCTACCTGCGCAGAGAAGGTGATCTGCTGGTCGCTGGCGCCGGAGCGGGGCGCGGTGTGACCTTCCTGCTCAGCTGAGGTGATGTTGCCGACGACACGCCCAGCGCTGGCATAGCCTGGACGACGCTGGGCG
>JAFGOK010000357.1 GCA_016926535.1 Micromonosporaceae bacterium
CCCGCGCTGCCCGGTCATGAAGAGCGCTCCCACGACCACAAGCCCGAGGACGACGATCGTCGCGGCCACGCCGACAAACCAGCGCATCACCGTTCGGTCCCGGGACGCGAACTCGACGACCGCCCCGGAACCGCCGGCTTCCGCAGAACCGCTGGGCGCTCCGGCTGGGGCCTTGGCCGACCCGCCGGCCCGGAGTCTCGTCACCACCCCGGCGCCCGGCCCTGGGCGTTGCCCCTGATCGGACGGCCGCCGCGTTCCGGGTACGGCAGCCTCCTGCGCCGGGCTGCCACCGGGCTGATCCTCCGGCGTCACCTGCGTTGGATCTGATGCGCTGGCCAGCGAAGACGACGAATCGCCGGTGACGATGGCGACGGTCTCCGGACTGGCCCAAGGCGAATGCTCTTCAGTCATCTCCCTGCCAGTGTCGCAGCATCCCGCCGCCCGCGGGTAGAGCTGGTCTGACCACACCTACCCTACCCGCGCAGCGCGGATCATGATCGCGCCGAATGCCCGGCGAGTAACCATATGTTCACCCTCCTCACCATAACGACAGTCGCTCACAGAACCACTGCCATCGAGGCGTGTCAAGAGGCGGCAGCGGCGTCCCTGCGGCTGCCCAGAACACCACCAAGCCTGCCACGATTAGGCTAGTTACGATTAGGCTAATTACGGCTAGACTCAGTGCATGGCGATTCGGAGGTACCGGTGGCCTGCGGTCGGCGAGTTCCTGGATCGCACCGATGACCTGGCCCGGCTGGAGCAGTGGTGGGATTCCTCAGACCGTGAGCCACTGAATCTCTACGGCCGCCGCCGGGTCGGCAAAACCTGGCTGTTCCGCAGGTTCGCCGACGGCAAGCCGTCCATCATCCTCGTCGCCGATCGAACGGCGACCGGAGCCCAGCTCAACCGCCTCGCCCGGGACCTTGAGCCGGCGCTGGGCATCCTGCCGGACCTGCCGGATGTCGCGGCGCTGTTCCGGGCACTCTACCGGGCGGCCGCCCGCCGCAAGATCCTTGTCGTTATCGACGAATTTCCCTATCTCCTGGGTACCACGGCCGGCGAGGCCGAAGCCCGCCTGTCCTCGATCCAGGCAGCCCTGGAAGAGCTACGGGAGTCTTCCAAGATCAAACTCATCCTGTGTGGCAGTGCGGTCGCCCAGATGCAGCGCCTTCAGGCCGAGACCAGCCCGCTGCACGGCCGGCTGGTGCCCCTGTGCCTCCGCCCGCTGCCCTTTGCCCAGACCAGGGTGTTCAGTCCTGGGCTGAGCCCCGCTGAGCAGCTTGAACGCTACGCCATCGCCGGAGGCATGCCGCGCTACCTCTCCGCCCTCTCCGGCGGGGAGTTGGCGGCGGCCCTGGCAACCCAGGTCGTCGACCGCCGGTCGCCCCTATTCAACGAGCCCAGAACCCTGCTGTCCAGTGAGCTCCGCGAGCCTGCGACCTACTTCGCCATCCTCGCCGCCCTCGCCGAGAAGCCCGCCGAGGCCAGCACCATCGCAGCAACGCTGCGGATCGACGGCAAAGCGATTGCCCCCCATCTGGCCGTGCTGGAGGAGCTCAGGCTGATCTCGCGCTTCCTTCCGGTCGGAGCGGCGCCCAATGCCCGAGGCTGCCGGTACCGCTGCGAGGACCATTTTGTCCGGTTCTGGTTTCGATTCATCGCCCCTTACCAGCCCGATCTCGAAGCCGGAGCCAGCCCGGAGGCCCACATCCGCCAGGTGGTCCTCCCCAGCCTGGCCGATCACACCGCGAGGGTCTTCGAAGAGGCGCTGCTGGTCTGGGTCCGACAGTCGGCGGCCGCCGCTCCTCCCCTGGTCGGCCCGTGGTGGGGCCCGTCCCTCAATCCGCTGCGGATGCGCAGGGAACGCTTCACCGAGGAGATCGACGCGGTCGGGCTCAACGGTAACCAGGTCACCGTGGTCGCGGAGGCGAAGTGGACCGGCCGCCCGATGCCGGCGACGATCCTCACCGACCTGCGCGACTACAAGATTCCCGCCCTGGCCCAGGCCGGGCTGAAGACCACGCCACAGCCCCACATCGTGCTGGCCAGCCGGTCCGGGTTCAGCGGTGGGTTGCGCCAGCTAGCCGAGCCGGACCCGACCGTCCGGCTCATCCAGGCGGAGGAGCTCCTGCAGGAGATCGATTGATGCCGGCAGCCACTCAACCGGGCTGGTGGCCCAGCTGGGTGATCAGCGCCGGCAGGGCAGCCGGATCGGCCGGCGGACGGATCGTCACCCCATCCCGGACATAGAAGAAGGCGGCGCTGACCCGCTCAACCGGGATTCCGCGCAATGCGGCCAGGGCCAGCCGGTAGGCCGCCAGCTGTACCTGCGCGGCGGCGGCCGCCCGCCCGGTCGGAACAGTGCCGGTCTTCCAATCGACGATCTCGTAGCACGGCTCGCCGGCCGGGGTCGGGGCGCAGGCGTACACGGCGTCCAGGCGTCCCCGGATCACGACACCGCCGATCACCATGGAGAACGGCACCTCGACGTCGAGGGGTTCCCGGTCAGCCCACTCGCTGGCCTCGAACCGGACCAGCAGCTCTGCCAGATCGTCCTGGTCGGAGAACTGCCCGGCGGAATCCGCCGCTCCCGGGAGCTCGTCCAGGTCCAGCAGGTGATCCGTGAGATGCCTGGTTTCCAGCCACCGGTGGAACGCCGTACCCCGCCGGGCGGCCTCGGAGAGCGGCGCGGGCATGGGCCGGCGCACCTGGCGGGCGAGCTTCGCCGGCTCCTGCCGCAGCAGGACCAGCTGGGAGACCGAGAGCCGGCTGGGCAACTCGACCTCGACCGGGGCATCCGGCGAGGTCGTTGCGGCTTGCCGCTCCGCCAGCAGCAGCCTGGCCTCATCTGCCCACGAGGCCGCGATCGGATCATCGAACTCCGGACTGGCGGAAACCAGCGATTCGGTGACGGCCTCCGCGCGGACGGTGGCAGCGGCCTCGCGGACAGCAGCAGCGGCCTCGCGGACAGCAGCAGCGGCCTCGTCCATCGCTGGCCGGCGAGGTCCCAGCGGATCAGCCGGCCAGATCGCCCTCGACCCGATCGCGGCGACGGGGTTCTCCGCATCGGAACCCGGGTCCGGGGTCCACACCTCGACCGTTCCTGCCCCAGCGAGGCATCTGGCCCGGATCTCCACCAGGAACGGAGAGGGGCCCCGCCGCCCCTTGGTTCCCTCACCCCACCAGTGCCCACTGGCCAGCAGCAAGCGCCGGGGCCGAGTGACGGCGACATAGGCCAGGCGCCGCTCCTCTGCGAGATCATGCTCCCGCCAGGCCGCGCCGAAGGCCTCGATGCCCCGCACGACGTCCTTCTGGTTCGCGGCATCATCGAGGTCGAGTCGTGGCAGCCCCTGAGCGTCCCCCCGCAGCTCGAACGGCAGCACCCCGAGGCCCCGCAGCCAGTGGTCCCCGGCGTTGCCCCTGGTCGGGAACACGCCGGTCGCAAGCCCCGCCACGGCGACCACGTCCCACTCCAGCCCCTTCGCGGCGTGGATGGTCAGCACCTGGACCGCCCCCTCCACCACGTCGACCTCACCGGGGGCCAGCCCGCGTTCCGTCTCCTCAGCCGCAGCCAGGTATGCGAGGAGGCCCTTGAGGCTCGCGCCCTCCACCTGCTCGCAGAAGCGCGCCGCGACGGCGGAGAAGGCGTCGAGGTGTCCCCGGGCGAGCCCGGGGTCCTCCGCGGTGCCGGAGCGTGCCGCGACCTCGACGGACAGCCCGATGGTCTGCTCGATGTCCGCGATGAGGTCCGGCAGGGGCTGCCTCAGCCGGGCACGCAGCCCTCTCAGTTCACGCGCCAGCGCGGCGAAACGCCGATGCCCTTCCTCGGAGTACCGCGACGGCTCGCCGAGGTCGTCCAGGGCCTCAATGAGGACGGCCTCGTCCAGACGGTTGGTCAGCAACGGCTCCACGCTGATCCCCGGCAGTAGCTCCTCGCTCTCTCCCGGCCGGGCACGGGCGCTCGCCAGGTCCCGGGCCCGACGGTGCAGGGCGACGAGGTCGCGCGGACCGATCCGCCAGCGCGGGCCGGTCAGGATCCGCAGCAGCGCCGCCCCCTCAGCCGGGTCCGCGAGCACCCGCAACACGCTGACGAGGTCACGAATCTCTGGCGTACCCAGCAGCCCGCCAAGACCGACGGCCTCGACCGGCAGGCCGACGGCCCGCAGGGCTCCGACGATGGCCGGCACCTGGGCCCTGGTGCGAACGAGCACGGCGGTCGTGGGCACGTGCTCTGCCGGGAGGTCGCACGCTGGCGTCTCCTCGCCGGCCTTCGCGGCGATCTGCCATGCGGCCAGCACCCGTCTCGCGATCCAGCCAGCCTCGGCCAGCGAGGTCTCCAGCAGCGCGCAAACGACCCCGTGGCCAGAACCACCACCATGGCCAGAACCACCGCCCTGGGCGAGGACGTCCGCCGGGGCGGCGGTCAGTTCTGCGACGGGAAGGCCACCCTCGCGCAGCTGGCGCGACAGCGCATTGGCGACGTCGAGCACCTCCGGCCGGTTCCGCCAGCTCGTCGTCAGTGACCTCGTTTGCGCCGGGACTCCGCCCCGCCGGGGAAACTCCCCGGGGAAACGTTCCAGTGTGCCAGCGCTGGCACCGCGCCATCCGTAGATGGACTGGCACGGATCCCCGACCGCCGTCACCGGGTGCCCCCCGCCGAACAGCGTGGTCAGCAGGACAGCTTGGGCATGGCTGGTGTCCTGGTACTCGTCGAGGAGCACGACCCGGTAGCGGTCCCGCTCGATCTGGCAGGCCTCGGCCGAAGCCCGCGCGATCTCGACCGC
>JAFGOK010000358.1 GCA_016926535.1 Micromonosporaceae bacterium
CGAACGAATTCGATCACCGGAGTCAAGTACAGGGACGATCCGATGGTGTTCTCCTGGGAGTTGGCCAACGAGCCGCGCTGCATCAACGCTTCGCCGCCGACCTCGGGTACCTGCACAGCCGACACGATCGACTTCGGGACGTACCACATGTACCCCGGTCCCTGGGGCTACAGCGCGGAGTGGGGAACCCAATGGATCAAGGATCACAACCTGGCCGGTCAGGTGATCGGCAAGCCGGAGGTCCTGGAGGAGTTCGGCTTGGCGGACCAGGCCGTGCGCGACGACGTCTACCGGGACGGGAGTGGACGACCGCGGTGTCCTCCGGCGGCGGGGGCGGCTGGATGCTCTGGATCCTCACTGGTGCTCAGGACGATGGCCAGCTGTACCCGGATTACGACGGGTACCGGGTCGTCTATCCCTCTGACACTGCGACCGTGCTGGCAGAGCAGGCCGGCGAGTTCGGGGGCGACGGCGGGGACGGCATTCCGCCGACGAAACCGGGGATCCCTGTCGCCTCCGCGGTTGCCTCCGCGGTTGCCTCCGCGGTTGCCTCCGCGGTCACCTCCGACGGCGTGACCTTGACCTGGACCGCATCCACCGACAACGTCGCAGTCACCGGCTACACCGTGGTCAGCGTCTCCGGAACGACGGAGACCGAGGTTACGACGTCGAAGACCAATTCGGTGACGCTGACCGGGCTGGATGCCGGCACCTCCTATACCTTCGCGGTGATCGTCACCGACGAGGCCGGCAACCGCTCGACCAGATCCGGTACGGTCACGATCACGACGATGACCGGGACTACCGGGAACTGCTCGGCCAACTACACGATCGTGAATTCGTGGCAGGGCGGGTTCCAGGCAGACGTCACCATCAAGAACACCGGGACGGCCACGATCGCCGGATGGACCCTGGGGCGGACCTTCCCCAACGGCCAGACGGTGAAATCGTTGTGGAACGGGACCGTGACAACGAGCGGGGCGACCGTCACCGTGACCGACGCCGGGTGGAACGGCACGATCGCCCCAGGTGGAACAGGCGCCTTCGGCTTCACCAGCACCTGGACCGGAACGAACAGTGCACCATCGACCTTCACGCTCGACGGAGCCACCTGCGCCATGGACCCGCCGTGATGGCTCCGATGCCGAGCTGTCAATGCTGACCAGACTGGCACGAAAACCATTCACAGTGTCAATAAGGGCTTCTGTGATCGTTTCTTGAGCACCTATTGGGTACTTTTATATCTAAATCGTCGGATATTCAACGCCAGGCCAGGTGTGTGTCGATTGTGCGATCCCCTCCCAGCGCTGCGGATCGTTACTCTCCACGAATATTGAGCGACTTGACATAACGTCGCGGCGGTCTACCTCATCCGGCAGATCATGGCCGAATCGCCCTGATGGCGTAGACCGGAGAAACGTTATGTCAACGCACCAGCGATCGGCACACCCGGATTCGATCACACTCGCGCCAACCGGACTGCACACAGTCGCACGCAACGCCATCAGCCGGCAATCGCTGAATAGGTTCTTGGGGAAGCCTCCCTGGCGAGCGGGAAAACGAGCCTGTGAAACCCTCATTCAGGGTCAGCCGCGTTGTCGCTGCCTGGTGACGGGTCGCGGGCCGCATGCTTGTCCGGGAACGGCTGCGGGGGTATGACTTGGGCTCCAAGGTTACATTGCGAAGTGTCGATGGAGTACTGATGGGGGAATCATGAGTGACCGCATACACCCCAGTGCCACGAGCAGGAGCCTCGGAGTACTGCTGGCTGGAGTCACCTTCCTCGGCGTGGTCGGTGTGCCCGCCCTGCCCGCCGCCGGTGTGCCCGCCCTGCCCGCCGCCGCCAGCACAGGTCAGGCCAGCGCGGGACCCGCAGGCACAGGTGCGGTCGTCGCTGCCGAGACGGCCACCTGCACGGGCGGGACAGCGAGCGTTCCGCGTACCGGGGCGGCGCTCGGCGATCCGACGCTGCCTGCCGTGATTACCGTCGTCGGCACCGTCGCCCTGCTTGATCTGGAGGGCGGATGCCTGGTCCTGCTTGCTGACTCGCAGCGCTACCTGCTCCTCGGGGGCGACCAGGAGCGGGTGCTCGTGCCGGGCAACGTCGTCGAGGTCGTCGGCCAGCCCCGACCTGATCTGGCGAGTGTCTGCATGGTCGGCGTGGTGCTGGAGGTGCTGTCGGCCACCGTGCTCAAGACACCAGGCAGTCAGGCAGCGGGCTGACCACCTGAGACCCGGGAGGGCTTCGCGTCCAGGAACTCCACCAGCGCCGCCGCGATCTCGTCCGGCGTCGGCGGGCAGCCGGGGATCCGCAGGTCGACCGGGAGCAGGCTGTCCACCGGGCCGACCAGATCGTAGGGCGTCCCGAGCATGTCACACCCCAGGGCACAGTCGCCGAGAGCGACGACTCGCCGGGGCTCTGGCATCGCGGCGTACGCGGTCAGCAGCGGTTCTCGCATCCTGGCAGTGACGGCGCCGGTCACCAGGAGCACGTCGGCATGCCGGGGGGAGGCGACGACTCCGATGCCGAAGCGCGCGAGGTCGCAGTACGGGCTGGAGGTCAGTGTCAGCTCGTGCTCACAGCCGTTACATGATCCGGCGTCAACGTGCCGGATGGCCAGGCTTCGTCCACGGCCCGGCGCTGGCAGGTCGACCGTGCGGCGAAGCGTGCGGAGGTCACGCAGGAGGGCGAACATCAGCGGTCCACACAGGCGTAGCAGAGCTCGAAGCTCTTGTTGATCAGTGGGAAGTCCACCAGCACATCACCGGTGGCGGCTGCAACAACGGCGGGCCAGTTGGCGAATGAAGCGGTCCGCAGCCGGACCCGGCCGACCCGGGCCAGGTTGTCCGTGGCGCTGGCGCGCTCGACGACACAGCTGGTCGCTCCGCGCGGGCTCTCGACAATCCCGACTCCGATTTCGCCCCCGAGGCCGCCGGAACCCTCACCCGGCTCGGCCTCCGCTGAGACCAGCGGCCGGTCGAGCAGGCGGTCGAGGAGGTCCAGCGACTGCCACAGCTCCAGCGCCCGCTGCTCAACCCGGGCCTTGACGTCGCCCGCGGCCCGCTCGACCACCACCGGCTGGAAGCCCTCGTAGGCCAGCCTGGCGTCGGTCGTCCGCGCGTCCGCGGCGATGCCGACCGCTCTGGCGGCCGGGCCGACGGTCCCCATCCTCCTGGCCTGCTCAGCCGTGATGACCCCGGTGCTGACCATGCGGTCGTCGAAGGTCGAGTTGAAGGTGATCGCCCGCCAGCCCCGAGCCGCCGCCCCGCGCAACGTCTCGATCTCCTCCCTGGCGGCCCGAACGGCGGCGAGGTCCGCGATGAGGTCGCTTCCGCCCACCCGGACCGAACCGGTGAGGAACCGGTGCCCGGTGAGCGCGGCATTCAGCCGGCGCGCTCGCTCCGTCAGCGCGGCGAAGTGATGGTTGCCAGCGGCCATGCCGGCCCCGGCACAGACGGCCGCGAGGTCGTTGAGGAGGTTCCAGGTCCGTTCGAGTTCCAGCAGGATGGTCCTGGTCCGAGCGAGTTCCGGGGAGGGGACGAGCCCCAGCGCCTGCTCCCACGCGTGAGCGTAGGCCAGACCGTTGGACACCGAACAGGCGGCGCAGGCCCTGGCGATGTACGCGGAGGCCGCGGTGAGGTCGGCGCCCTCCGCCGCCCGCTCCAGGCCACGGTGTTTGTAGAACAGCCGGGCATCCAGGTGCAGGATCCGGTCGCCGACCAGGTGGAACCGGAAGTGCCCGGATTCGATGATCCCGGCGTGGATCGGACCGACCGCGACCTGGTGCACATCGCCGCCGTGAACCGGGACGGTCCATTCCGCCAGCGGACCATGGTTGATCATTGGTCGGAGCGGCTCATGGCCGGAGAAGCAGACGCCCTGCAACTCGCTGGCTTCCCGCTCGTCCCAGGTCGCTGCTGGGATCAGGTCGACGATCGAAGGCGCGGTGCCGGCGTTGATTGGCGCGCTGTGGAACCGCGTTTCACCACCCGGCGCGACCATCAGCGTGCGGACCTGGTCGCGATCGGCGGAGACGTGGGTACCGGCGAAGCGCCACCCCGCCGCTGCCGCTTCGGCCAGGTGCTGGCGGTAGGCGTCTGCGCTGGTTTCTTGGCATTGCCCCAGGCGATCAGCTAGGCGGAGGGTTTCGACGGTCACTGGATACCTTTCATCAGTGCGTTGGCGAAATCGGTGGTCGGCAGCCAGGCTGAACCGCCCGCGAGGGCGATCAGCACGACGGCGCAGATCGAAGCGAGGACCATGGTGCTGCGAAGGCCAACCGGTCGCGGTGCGGTTGCCGGCGCACTTGCCGGCGCACTTGCCGGCGCGGTTGCGCTCGCGGTTGCGCTCGCGCTGGCCGTCGAGCCCGGCTCTGCCTCTCCCGCAGTCGTGGTGAGCAGGGTCCGCAGCAGTCCGAGGAAGGCCAGCGCGACCAGCACGGTGGCGGCCCCGGCTGCCCAGGGATGGCCGGACTGGAACCCTCCGGCGACGATGAGCAACTCGCTGACGAACAGCGGGGAGGGCGGTAGCCCGGCCAAGGCGCCCAGGCTGAGGGTGAGGACAGCACCCAGCGCCGGCTGGGTCCTGCCAACTCCGGTGACCGCGCGGCGCGAGGCCCTCGGTTCGTGCGAGAGCAGCGGGATCATGGCTGAGAAGCCCAGCGCCTTGGCGACGGCATGTCCCGCCAGGTGAATGGTGACGCCAGCGAGGGCCAGCGGGCTGGCGAAGCCGATGCCGAGCGCGATGATCCCCATGTGTTCCAGGCTGGAGTACGCCAGGATCCGCTTGAAGGCCAGCGTCTGGCCGAGGAACGGAACGGCGACGGTGATGGATGCAAGACCGAAGAGGATGAAGACACCCTGGGTGGTGCCAAAGCCAAGGGCGGGCGCCAGTCCCTGCTGGCAGCGCCATGCGATCAGGAGCACGGTCGGCAGCAGGGCGGCTGACAGGATCGCGGAGACCGGCGC
>JAFGOK010000359.1 GCA_016926535.1 Micromonosporaceae bacterium
ACCACGGCGGCCGATCTTGCCCGTCCCGGTCACATCGTGCCGCTGCGCGCCAAACCAGGCGGGGTGCTGCGCCGGGCAGGGCATACGGAGGCGTCGATCGACCTCATGCGGCTCGCCGGGCTGCCCCTGGCAGGCGCGCTGTGCGAGCTGGTCAACGACGACGGAACGATGATGCGCCTGCCGGATCTGGCCAGGTTCGCCGAGGACCACCGGCTGGTACTGATCTCAATCGCGGATCTGGTCTCCTTCCGGCGCCGCACCGAGATGCTGATCGAGCGGGGTGCGGAGGCTCGGCTGCCGGTGGCCGTCGGGGTATTTCGGGCCATCGCCTACCGATCGGTCTATGACGGTGCAGAGCACATCGCCTTCGTCTACGGAGATCTCGACGATGGCAAGGATGTCCTGGTCAGAGTCCATTCCGAGTGCCTGACCGGGGATGTTTTCGGTTCGTTGCGCTGCGACTGCGGTCCGCAGTTGCAGGCCTCCCTGGCAGCTGTCGCGGCGGAGGGCCGCGGGGTCGTGCTGTACATGCGGGGTCACGAGGGACGCGGGATCGGCCTGATGCACAAGATCCAGGCGTATCAGCTCCAAGACGTCGGCCTGGACACGGTCGACGCCAACCTGGAGCTTGGTCTGCCGGCCGACGCGCGGGACTACGGCACCGGGGCGCAGATCCTCGCGGATCTCGGGGTTTCGACGATGCGCCTGCTGACGAACAACCCGGACAAGCGCGCCGGGCTTGAGGGTTACGGGCTGGAGATCACCGAGCGGGTCCCGCTTCCGGTCCGCCCGCATCCGGAGAACCTCCGGTATCTGCGGACCAAACGCGACCGGATGGGCCACCTGCTCGATGGCCTCGATGCCCTCGAAGGCGTTGAAGGCGTTGAAGGCCTCGCCGATGCCAATTGACCGGCGGCACCAATTGACCGGCGGCACCAATTGACCGGCGGCACCAATTGACCGATGACAAGGAACGGATGGAACCACTCATGGCTGGATTCGGTAGCCCTCAGGAAGCGACGGTCGACGCGACCGGCCTCACACTGGGGATCGTCGCGGCTCGCTGGCACGCCGACCTCGTTGACCAGATCGTGGAGCGGGCCCAGTTCGCCGCGAAGAGCTGCGGCGTGACTGAGGTCACGGTCGTTCGCGTCGCTGGCTCGGTCGAGTTGCCCCTGGTGGCACAGGCCCTGGCCCGCCAGTGCGACGCCGTCGTCGCCTTCGGCATCGTCGTCCGGGGCGCCACAGCGCATTTCGACTACGTGTGCCGATCGGTGACCGACGGTCTGACCAGGGTGGCCCTTGACGAGAGGACGCCGGTCGGCCATGGGGTGCTGACGGTCGAGACCCTTGCCCAGGCCCGCGACCGCGCTGGACTGCCCGACTCCGCAGAGGACAAGGGCTGGTCAGCGACGGTCGCGGTGCTGGAATCGGCGGTGTCGCTGCGGGCACTGGCTGGGTGACGGCTACAACCGGCAGGCGTGGATGTTGGTGACGAGAATGGCCCGCGCTCCGAACTCGTACAGCTCGTCCATGATCCGGTGGACGTCCCGGTGCAGGACCATCGCCTGAACGGCGAGCCATCCCTCGCGTCGCAACGGAGCGATGGTTGGCGACTCGATCCCGGGCGTCACCGCGATCGCCGCTTCGAGACGGTCCGAGGGCACGTCGTAGGCGAGCATGACGTACTGGCGGGCGACCAGCACCCCCTGGAGCCGGCGGAGCAACTGGACGACTCCGGCGGCGGGGTCCTCGACCGGGGCCCGGCCGATCAGGATCGCCGAGGACCGCAGGATCGGCTCGCCGACGACGTCCAGACCGGCCTGACGGAGGGTCGCTCCGGTCGAGACCACGTCGGCGATCACGTCGGCGACGCCGAGCCGGATCGCGTTCTCCACGGCCCCGTCCAGACGGATGACGGAGGCCGTGACCTGGCACTCCGCGAGGTAACGCTGGATGACTCCCGGATACGCGGTGGCGATCCGGCGGTTGGTGAGGTCGTCCGGGTGCGTCCCGAGGGTCCCCGGCCTGGCAGCGATGCGGAACGACGCCCCGCCGAAGTCGAGATCGAGCAACTCGATCGCGCCGCAGCCGGAGTCGATGAGGAGATCACGTCCGGTGATCCCAAGATCGAGGTCGCCGGAGGCGACGTAGGTCGCGATGTCCCTGGGGCGAAGGTAGAAGAACTCGACGTCGTTGCCCTCGTCTCGGCACACGAGATCTCTGCTGTCAGCCCGCTGGCGGTAGCCGGCCTCCCGCAGCATGGTGATTGACGGGTCGGAGAGGGTGCCTTTGTTGGGCACGGCGATACGCAGCATGATTCACCTTTGTGCGGGTTCGATGATCTGACCAGGACGGATGAATGGGGACGGGTACTCACAGATGTCGGTAGACGTCCTCAAGGCGCAGTCCTGTCGCGAGCATCAGGACCTGTGCCTGATACAGCAACTGCGAGATCTCCTCAGCCGCGCGGTCGGGCCCCTCGTGCTCCGCGGCCATCCACGCTTCTGCCGCCTCTTCGACGACCTTCTTCCCGATGGCATGGACCCCGCGTTCAACGGCGGCAACCGTGCCAGAAGCCGGATCCCCCGCCGCGACCTTGGCGCTGAGTTCGGTGAACAGGGCGTCGAAGGTCTTCACAAGCCGGGATTCTTCCACACCGCTTCGGAGGGTGAGCATGATCGCTTCCGGGTGTGGGGCGGAACACGCGATGGGAGGGAAGATGGGGGAGGTCCGATTCGCGGGTTCCAGGAATGACCTGGTATTCTTTGCCAGTCGACCAGCTGTTGGTGTGGTGACTCCTGCTCCTCGATAGGCATTGCACATGATGTGGTGCGTGTTGTGGAGTGGTCCAACCCCTGACGGCCAGCAAAGCGGAGCCCCGCTCCCACCCGAGTCGCCAGCAGGCGGCCGGGTCCGGTCAACCCGGACGGATCATCCGTCGTGGGCCACCTGCCTTGAGGGGTGGGTGAGGCCGGTCGAGCGGGCCCCGACGCGGTACGTGTCGGGGCTTCTTGCTGTGCGTGGTGTCCGAGGTACTTCGGTCCCTCGGCGACTGAATGAACGCGGCCTCGACCGGCCGGGTGGACCATCAACCTGAGGGGGCCTCATCAGCGTCGATCCACGCATCAACGAGCAGATCCGGGCACGAGAGGTCCGGCTGGTCGGCCCGGAGGGCGAGCAGGTAGGCATCGTCCCATTGGAACGTGCACTCCAGCTGGCCGCCGACGTCGACTTGGACTTGGTCGAAGTTGCGCCGATGGCCCGTCCGCCCGTGTGCAAGCTCATGGACTTCGGGAAGTACAAGTACGAGAGCGCGCTCAAGGCCCGCGAGGCGCGGCGCAATCAGCAACAGACTGTCATCAAGGAAATGAAGCTGCGGCCGAAGATCGACTCGCACGACTACGAGACCAAGAAGGGTCACGTGGTTCGGTTTCTCAAGGCGGGCGACAAGGTCAAGGTGACGATCATGTTCCGGGGCCGGGAGCAGAGCCGGCCGGAGCTGGGGTTCCGGCTCTTGCGTAGGCTCTCGGAGGAGGTCGCGGAACTCGGCTTTGTCGAGGCTGCACCGAAACAGGATGGCCGGAACATGATCATGGTGATCGCGCCGCACCGGGCGACCAAGGCCGCCGCGACGGCTGCGCGATCGACAACGCCACGCGAGGGTGGCCCGTCCGGCGTGAATGAGCCGG
>JAFGOK010000360.1 GCA_016926535.1 Micromonosporaceae bacterium
TCCGGCTCCGGCATCTGGTTGTGCGACGGGCCGTCGAAGACCGTCGGGCCCTCGACGCTCGGATCAGTGTCTTGGTCCGGGTAACTGGCGTGGCGGTCGTCGCCGAACTCGGCCAGCACGACAAAAATCTTGTCCGTCTTTTCCCGGCTCAACTCGACGTACTGGTCGACCTTCGCCCGGCGGCCCGCAGCGCCCTTGCCTCGCACGGACTTTGTTCCAATCTTGGCGACGGTGCTGGCACCACGCTCCTCAACCGAAATGTCACCAGTCAGGACGCCGTTGAGCGCGCTCTCTCTGGCTTCCCTCCGCTTGTCCTCCAGCGGATTGGGCAAATCGTCCTCCGCGAGTTGCGGCTCCGCCGTCGCTGCCGGAGACCGGGTCGGCGCCGCAAAGGCCGGTGCGCTCGCGGCGAACACCCCCGTTCCGGACGCCAGCGTGAGACTGAGTAGTCCCACGGTCCATCTACGCACAAGTACCTCCCGTGTTCTCGGGCATATCACGTATCGCAGGGGCCGTCGTGCCCCTTCGATACGCCTGCCGTGAGGCTATTCGGTTAACTCACCGGTAGCGAGTGCCGCTGAAATTCCTTCAAAAACGCACCCACGATAGTATGGCCGGTTTAGTGCCTTTCACCCCATAAATCAACCAGTTCAAATACGTCATATCCCACTCGGTGAGGGTGGATTGAAGGGTTCGAGGCAAGGGAGCGGCGGGTGGGCAAGCGTGACGGCAAGCCAGCACCACGACACGCGAACAGTACGACACGCCAAGACCACGGCAGGACCGGCGGCACGCCCCCGGCCGGCTTCCGTCAGGCGCAAGTTTGCCTTAGGTGTTGGTGAAAGCGTCGGCAAGCCCGTTGATCGGCCGGCTACAGCCGCTATCTTCGGACTTGTTCCATCCGGCAGCGCTGGGGCCCCTCCACCACTTCCCCCACTCCCGGCGCCGCCTGACGTCCGGTCGGCCACCCCACCCATTGGCCGACCGGACGCTGGCTTTCCGGGCTGAATCGGCACGTGATGCGAGCGGGATTCCGATTGACTATGTCCCCCGCCGTTTCAAACGGTACGCTGGGCGAGCACACCTTTTCGGCTCCGAACAAGTTCGCTTGTCGAGGAACCGCTGCCGCCTGACGGCGGCACTCGTGCGGACTTGCGACGTCCGTTACGGGATCTGGGTGGCCCGGCTGGGGTGACCGGGCTTCCCTCTTGGCCGGCCCGGCGGCAGCGTGGCCGTTGGGCCGGTCAAAGCCCGTTCGCGCGGATCAGCGCCCAGCATCGACCACAGCCTGGCCAGGGCTCTGCACCTGCCACGAACCGGACGGGACGCCATTGGTCATACCAGTGGCCGTCTCCAGCAGCACTGGAACCCCCCCAGCGACGACAGCGGTCGAAGCGCCGACGGTCATCGGCAGGGTCGCAGTACACGGAGCCGTAGACTGGGACACCGGTTGAGCACAGCCAACAATCGGCTTTCCGTCGAGATCTCCGACAACAAGTACCGGATTTCCGGCAATAGCCGTCGCGGTCTGGCTCGGAATGATCTGGACCTTGCCACCGTGCGGGCAGAGCACGACAGCGGCCGCTGTCAGTACCTTTGGCATCGGACTATGCCTCCAAACCAGTCAATGTCGATAATTGCGGCCGACCAGCCGTCTCAATCCAATACCGGCCAGAGCCACCGGGTCAATTCTGTCAGGGCGTTTCGACCTGGCGTTTCGACTGGGCGTTTCGACTGGGCGATAGCGCTCGGGTCTGGGGTCCACGCTCTTCAACAACGCTGCAGGACCGACGGGGACCCCGATGGAGACACCGGGGGCATCAGTTGCCCATTGGAGACAGTGGGATTCCCAAGCGGGCCGGTGCTCGGCGCCCCCGCAGTCGCGCTTGGTGACTGACTCGATTCCGAAGGGCTTGCCGCCGCCGTGTCGGCCCCTGTCCCGGAATACATCCGTACCGACGTTCGCTGCACTTTTTCCGGCGAGAGGGTGACTCGCGCGACCGTCCTCCGATGGCCCACGATATCGGTCACTCGCAGCGTGAACGGTCCAGGACCGGCACCATCCGACTTCAGCCAGTAGTTGTAGTCGGTATGGGCGAGACTGACCCAACTGGATCCTGATTTGACTTCCACTTTAGACAACTGATTGCCGTGATTGTCGATTCGGACGGCAAACCAGTATCGCGAGGCCCCTTCCTTGATCCGAACCGTCAACGGACCGGGAAGTCCTGGGTTGTCGACTCTGCGGTAGGTCACCGGCAGCACACCGGTCGCAAGTGCTCCGAGCTTCGCGAACGCCTCCTTGCTGAGATCGATGTGACCCGACGGGCACTCCGGGCACTGATCAGTGACCTTCACGCGGACCGTGCCCCTGGTATTGGTCACGTCGAGATAGCTGCCGCAGGCCATGCCTTCGGCGTATTCGCTCGGCGACAGTGCAACGTACATCCCGGGGCCAGTGGCCTCGAAGGAGCAGTTCCCCCCGCCATTGGCGTCGTAGTGGGTCGCCTTGCCAGTCCGTTTGTCCCCGACGGCCAGCGGCCCTGCCTGTGGGAGTACCGCAGACACGCCAACTGTGGCGCAGGCAGACCCGCTGGTCTGGATGACGAGCAGCAGCGTCGCGACCGTCGCGATCAGTGCGCACCCCACGGCCGGCAGTGCCCAGCGGGGTATCCGGCGTCCCGTAGTGGACAGATTGAGCTCGTCCATTTCGCCTCCTGGCCACCTGCCTGCATGCTGACCGATCAGCATGCAGAAGGCCCGGCCCAGCGTCAACACGAACCCGCCCACGCCGAGATCAACTACTACCGGCGTTCCTCCAGTTGCTTGCACCGCACGCACTGGGTTGCCGCAGGGAACGCGGCGAGCCGGGCCACTGGAATCTCCTCCGAGCACCACTCGCACCAGCCGTAACGACCGCTGGCAAGCCTCTCCAAGGCTCGATCGACCTGGTCAAGGCGCGTCTGGATGGCCGAGAGCAGCGCCAGCTCGTGCTCTCGGGCAAGTGCCCTGGATCCCAGGTCGGCCGCGTCCTCCCCGGCATCGCCGCCGCCGTGGAAACCCAGTTCCGTCAGGGTTCCCGCGCGCTCGCCGAGCAACTCCGTCCGGCGTGCCAGCAAGGCCTCCCTGATTCGCTTGTTCCGGTCGCCGCCGTCCTCACCAGATGTGGATGCCACGTGCGAGGCAACGGCCGTTGTCCTACTTTCCGGCTCAACCAGCATTTCGGCTCCTCGGCTCTCGTCGATGATCTGGCGTATGTCGCCGCCTTCCGTGCTGGGTCAAGGCCTCCCGCCCCTGGCGTCGGGTAGTCAATCAGCCACAGTACGTCGACATGAGTCTGTGTACCCGCGCTGACGCGATCGAAACTTCCAATCGAGGCCTGGGCCGGCCCACCTGGTAGCGCCCGTCAGCCGCCGATGGAGGTCGAACGCAGTGCGATCGCCTGCAGGAAGATCGTCCCGACCTTGGCCGGGTCCTCGGCGATGAAGACCCCGCCCCCGGTGACATCGGTAATGCGTCGCATCGACGCCTCGTTGGTTCCTGTTCCGATCCCCAGCAAGATGACCTGAATCGGCTTCTTGGGATCCATCAGTTCTTTGAGCCTCTCCACCAGCTGATCCAGTGAGATGCCGTTCTCGTCGTAGTTCTCCCCGTCTGTCAGCAGCACGATGGAGTTAACGCGGCCGGGATCCCACCCGCTCTGGACAGCCTGATACGCGGCGAGCAGCGTGTCATAGAGACCCGTGTCGCCGGCCCGTTTGGGTGTTATGCCTGATAGTGCCTGGTTGAGCGCGTCGCGCTGAGTCGTCAGCGGGCCGATCGGAGCCAGCTCGCGGTAGTCCGTCTCACCGTCGAGTTCGGTGGAGAACGTCCACAGCCCGACAGCCCAACTGTCGTCGAAGAGCGCGAGGCCCTGCCTGGCTGCCTCGATCGTCACCGTCATGCGGGTCGCGCCGTCCGCCGTAGGCACGGTCTCCAGCATCGAGCCGGATATGTCAAGGATCGCAAGCATCCGCGACGAGGCTGTGATCGTTGACCAGGCAGCCAATGCATGGTCCGCGGTCCACCCATCCGGGAGCGATGCCTGGGTGCCCGGATCGACCGAAACGACCGGCTTGCTGGCGAAATTTGGCCCGACCGTACCGTCGCTCGCTCTCAGCCCCGAATCAGCCAGACGATCACGGAAGCCCACCCCTGCCAGGGCCGTGCGCAGGGCAGCCGCAGCCTCGACCTTCACATCGTTCGTGGTCGACAGGACCGTGTACGGGTAGTCGAGCGCCGCAGGGTTGGGCAGCACCGGGATGCCGACGATCGGCACCGGGGGCTGCGCCGCATCGTACGAGACAACGGCGTGCTCCGGCAGCGGAGCGAAGCTGAGCGAGGAGGCCAGCGAGGTTGGATCTGTGCCGGTCGGGAATCGGCGCAGCAGGTCGTCACGCACCAACGATCGGCCACCCGCCAGTGCGCGCAACGCGCCGACGACAGCGGCTCTCGCTTCTGCGGAGGTTCCGCTGGCGACACCACCGGCACCAGTACTGGTGCCGGTGCCGCTCGCCCCGCTCATTTCGCCGCCCCCACTGGCCGCGGATCCACCGTCCGGTGTGCCCGAACCGCCGGCTCCGGTCAAGGTCACCAGACTCGCAAGTCCGGCAGCGTCTCTGGCCGGATCGACGATTCCAATGTGGAGAGCGGTGTCGGATTTCACCTTGGACAGAACATCAGACCAGGTCACCTTCGCGTTGGGCCATCCGAGTGACACCGCAACCGGCTCTGGCGCCGCGAGAACAACAGGACTTCTGGCGATAGAGGGCGGATCGAGCGGAACACTGCCCTCGGAGGCTGCGCGCAACCGCCTGAGCCACAAGGACGAATCTGGAATCCAGACATCTGGAATGACGACCGTTCCGCTGACATTACCCAGGCCCGAAAGGGTCTTCCCCTTGGTCGCCGCAATCGCAGACGCGACGTCCGCGCTGTCGGCGACTCGGACGACGACGGCGATGCACCGGTTGCCGGCCGTGGCAGCCTCGGTGTCTTTCCAGGCAGAGACCGCCGAGGTGATGGCCGGTGCGATCTCGGCAGCAGCGGCGATTGAGAGCTGCACCGTTCCGGAACACCTCGGGACGGATACCGCGCGATAGCCGTAGAAACCGACGCCAAGAAGCACCAGCACGGAAGCCGCCGCGCCGATCTGCCGGGCGGTCCGCGCTGAGCGGGGGTTTCGGTGACGACCCATCACGGCACCTATCTTTTGTGCTTCCGGGGACCCGACCAGATACCAGCCCGAATGTACACGGGCAAATGCTGTCCATGGGCGGTCAACACACAGCCGGGCGAAAGTCAGATGCATCGCGCACCCTTCGCTGGCAACGTTCGGATATCGCCCGGCAGGCGGCCCGACAAGCAGGCGGGCCTGCCTCACCCGTGTTGCTGAGTTGTCACAACACCGTCAATATGCCCATTTCCCACAACCCCACCCCCGGGTAGCATGATCACAACCGACAGCTAAGGCCATCGTTGATCGACATCGGTCATCAATCGATAACGCTCCTGTCAATCAGCTGATCATCCCATTACCATAATCCAACACGCTGGATTTAGCGGACGGAACCGCATAAATTGCCGCTAATGAATAGCAAGGGGTATCAACGCCAACCAACACTGACTACCGTAGGTCCAGCCAGCCAGCCGACTCTCATTACCTATCGGAGTCGCCCAATGACGCACAGATTGCCAGACCCACACGGCCGATTCACAGCGCTCGACAGGCTGCGTTTCGTGGGCCGCCGCGGGCTGGATTGGGTGGTCACCATCGCGGAGTCGTTCATGGACCGGTCTGCCGACCTGATTCCGCTCGCCCAGCGTTCCACGCGTTTCCTTGCGGCTGTCGCGGTCACTGCTTGGGGCGCCGCCATGCGACTGCTACGCAGAACGCTCGACTGGCCGGGCTGGCTCCGTCTCCGTCACGCATTGTCACGCTGCGTGCCAGTATTTTCGACGGTTTCTAACGTATTACGACGACGCAGCGTCATCACCTGCGTCATGGTCGCGGCGCTTTCGCTGCCGCTCGCCGGATCGGTCTCAGCGTTCTCGGGCGGAACGAAAGCAGGCACGGCCGGAGACGGCGGTGTCCCGGTTGGACAGCGGCGAGGCACCTCTCTGGATGTTTCCGGTCACGACGCTGAGTCGGGAAAAGGTGCGAAAAGCAAGAAGCAGCA
>JAFGOK010000047.1 GCA_016926535.1 Micromonosporaceae bacterium
CTGGGCGTCGTCCCTGGCCAGCACGCGCAGATCACACGCGAGCACGACCTGAAGGCCGACGCCCCGCACCGGGCCGCGAACGACCGCGATGCTGACGAGATCCGGCCGCCGCAACCAGCTGACCGTCTCCTGGGCCTGGGAGATCTGGTCGCTGGTCCCCAGAGGGGAGGTACCGGCTGCGCCGCCGGGGCCAAGTTCCGGGCCGAGACCGGCGGCGAAGGCGGAAGTATCACCGTCGATCACGACGACCTGAACGTCGCCGGTCAGATCCCGTTCGAACGCGTACAGCATCTCCAGCAGGTCAGCAGCCGGTAGGGGACCGGCCGGCACGTCAGCGATCGGCGGGCCGGGCCGCCCCGGAACGGATGCCGTGGGCCGGCGCAACGTGAGCGTCGCAACCGGCCCGACACCACTGAGCCGGACGTCGTGGCCTATCACGTTCACCGACTCGGCAGTAGCCCTCCTGGCGGAAGGGCTCATGCCTTCTTTCTGCGCCGGGCGCCGCCGCGTTGCCGCAACTGGACCCCTGACTCCGTCAGGACACGGTGAACGAACCCGTAGGACCTGCCGGTCGATGCGGCGAGCGCGCGAATGCTCTCGCCGCCGGTGTACCGCTTGACGAGGTCTTGCGCCAGCGTCTGACGCTCAGCCCCGACGATTCTGCGGCCTTTGTCGGTGCTAGTGGTAGTGGCGGTGGCTGCCATGCTTATCCCTCACGTCCCACACGAGCGGTTGGTACGGTCTCACCTATTAGACCGCCTCGAACGATCATGCGCCATACATCGAAGCCACGCCAAGCGACACGCACCGCAGTGTCGCGTACCCGATAGCGTGATGACTCCGTGCTGGCATGGCCCGCACCGCGTCAGCAACCGGCGCGATCCCCGCCCGCACCCAAGGATGTGCCGCTCTTCCGGGCCAAACAGCTCCGTGTTTTGTCCACATACGTATCTCGTATGTGGACAAAACACACTATTCCAATTCGCTACAGTGACAGATCCACCTTGACCGGCAGAGGTCATCCCGAACCCGATGTGACACTTGTTCGCATTCGAAGCGGGCCGAACCGGCCGCAAGCATGCCCAATAGTGCCATCAAGCCCGGTGACCACTGGCCATGATTTTGCGCAATGTTCATGACACGGCCCACCAGTAGGGCGAAATGTCTAATTTTTCAGGCCAACTCGACGAGTTCCAGAAGATCATCACTCCAGGCGTCCTCATCACCATCCGGCAATAAAATCGCCCGATCGGGTTTGAGTGCCGTCACCGCCCCGGGGTCGTGGGTCACCAGCACGATGGCTCCGGGGTACCGTGCGATCGCATCCAGCACCCGCTCCCGGCTGACCGGGTCGAGGTTGTTGGTCGGTTCGTCGAGCAGCAGGACATTCGCGCCAGAGCACACCAGGGTCGCCAGCGCCAGGCGGGTCTTCTCGCCCCCTGAGAGCACTCCAGCCGGCTTTTCGACGTCCTCTCCGGAAAAGAGAAAGGATCCGAGGATCGAACGCAACTCCGTGTCCGTCTGCCCGGATCCCGCGATCGAGGCCGCCGAGCGCATGTGGTCGAGGACCGTCCGATCGACCTCAAGGGTCTCGTGCTCCTGGGCGTAGTAACCCAGCCGCAGGCCGTGTCCGGGCCGCACCTCCCCGGTGTCCGGTTCAAGCAGGCTGGCCAGCATCCGCAGCAGCGTCGTCTTGCCCGCCCCGTTGAGGCCGAGGATCACAACCCGGGTCCCCCGGTCAACGGCCATGCCGACATCGCAGAAAACCTCCAGCGAGCCGTACGACTTGGACAGCCCAGCGGCGGTCAGCGGGGTCTTTCCACAGGGTGCCGGGGTCGGGAAACGCACCTTCGCCACCTTGTCGGAGGCCCGCTGATCGTCGAGACCAGCCAGAAGTCTCTCCGCTCGGCGGGCCATGTTCTGGGCCGCGACAGCCTTCGTCGCCTTCGCGCGCATCTTGTCCGCCTGCGCCATGAGCGCGCTGGCCTTCTTTTCCGCGTTGGCCCGCTCCCGCCGCCTGCGCCGCTCATCGACCTCGCGCTGCTCCTGGTAGGCCTTCCACCCCAGGTTGTACAGGTCGAGAGCAGCCCGATTGGCGTCGAGATACCAGACCCTGTTGACCACGGCGTCCAGCAGGCCAACATCGTGCGAGATCACGATGAGCCCACCCTTGTGGCCCGCGAGGAACCCGCGCAGCCAGGTGATCGAGTCGGCGTCGAGGTGGTTGGTGGGCTCGTCCAAGAGCAGGATTCCGCCGCCCTGGTCGCTGGCTTCGGCGAATAGGATCCGGGCCAGCTCGACTCTGCGGCGCTGGCCGCCGGACAGGGTGCCGAGGGTCTGGGCGAGCACCCGGTCGGGCAGGCCGAGGTTGGCGCAGATCCTGGCGGCCTCCGCCTCCGCCCCGTACCCGCCGAGGGCGGCGAACCGGTCCTCCAGCGCGCCGTACCGGCGCACCGCACGATCATCGACCCGGTCCTCAAGCTGCCGTTCCAGCGACGTCATCTCGGCCAGGATCGCGTCGAGGCCCCGGGCGGACAGCACCCGGTCCCGAGCGCTCATGCCGAGGTCTCCGGTACGCGGATCCTGGGGAAGGTAACCGATCGGCCCCCTTCGATCGACCGTGCCGGCGAACGGCAGGGTCTCCCCGGCGAGCACCCGCAGTGAGGTGGTCTTCCCCGCCCCGTTCCTGCCGACGAGCCCGATCCGGTCGCCAGGCCCGACCCGCATGGTCGCCCCAGCGAGGAGGATGCGCGAACCGGCACGAAGTTCGAGGTCAGTTGCTGTGATCATGGATACTCCCGGCGTCTGTGTGGAAGGGGCTGTCGGACTGATCTGGGCACACAGAAGCACCGGCCGGGCACCGTCACGCTGGGGACTGCACAGTCGCGAGCGGGCCGCAGTCGGTGCGGAGCGGTCAGTCAACGCAGAGGAGCACGTCGCAGATTCTAGCCCGAGGCCGGCACGACCCTGACCCGCACTGCCCCGGCCTGCGTGACGGCGGCCCGTCGCCACCGGCGCCTCGCCCAGGTTCGCTCTCCACGCTTACACCGTAATCACCACCAAGAACCGCCATTTCCGGCCACCTGGCTGTGCTCTCCTGTCATCAGTACAGATCAGGCACTGGCTGCTGGCGCCTGGGTCCCGACCGCGGCGTCCGGCGACCTTATCGGAGGTCTTTCGCCATGACGACGTCCCTGTCTTTCGCCAAATCCCCCGACGACCCCCTCGACCATCCAACGCGCCAGCGCGCGTTCGCCGCGTTCGCCGACCGGTCCGTTCGAACGAAGATACTGGTCCTGGCCTCGATCACGTCGCTGTTCGCCGTCATCGTCGGGGTCACCGCGCTCTCCGAGTTCAGCACGCTGAACGACCGGGCGAACGAGATCAACGACGAGAGCGTCGCCAACACCGCCCACATCAACGAGATTCGCCGCGGCATGATGAAGGTCTACGACGGGGACACCGCCCTGGCCAGCTGGGCTGGCAAGGAGGTCCCTGCTGAGTCCCAGGAGATCGTGGCCACCGCCAAGCAGGGCCTCAAGGACGGCGATGCCATCGTCGACAAGGCCATCAAGGCCTACCTCGCCTCATCGACCGGTTCGAAGGAGCGCCAGCGACTGCTCGACTTCATCTTCACGAACCTCACCCAGTGGAGGGCCATGCGGGACAACCTCTTCCTCGGAGTCCCGCTGCCGGCGGATGTTCAGCAGGCTGAGAACCCCCTCGAACTCAACGCACAGATCAGCCAGGCCATCGACGACCTCAGCACCCTGGAACAGCGGGCTGCCAACGACGCGGCAGAGGAGAGCCAGTCGGGGTACGAGCGGGCCCGGCTCGTGATCCTGGTCGTCCTGGCGCTCGGCCTGGCGCTCTCACTGACCCTTGCGATAATCATCGGCCGGATCATCCTCCGCCCGCTGGCGACGGTCACCACGGCGGTCAAGGCGCTCGGAGCCGGTGATCTCACCCAGGCTGTCAGCGTCCCGTGGCGGGACGAGGTCGGCACAATGGCAGAGGCCGTCAGCGGCACCGCAGCCAGCCTCCGGCGGACCGTCACGGCGCTGGTGGACAGCGCCAACGCCCTGTCGTCCCACGCCGAGCACCTGGCTAGTATCAGCGGGACCATCGCGAGCAACGCTGCGGCAGCCAGCCAGCAGGCACGCAGCGCAGCAGCGGACGCGGACGACGTCTCCCGCAACGTCCAGCTGGCCGCGGCAGGCGGCGAGGAAATGGGCGCCTCCATCGAGGAGATCGCCCGAAGCGCCTCGCAGGGAGCCTCCGTCGCCGGCAGGGCCGTCGACGCCGCGCGGAAGACCAACGACACCGTTGCCCGGCTCGGCACGTCCAGCGCCGAGATCAGCAGCGTCATCAAGATCATCAACGCCATCGCGGAGCAGACCAACCTGCTCGCTCTCAACGCCACCATCGAGGCCGCCCGCGCTGGGGACGCCGGCAAGGGGTTCGCCGTCGTCGCTGGAGAGGTCAAGGACCTCGCCCAGGAGACGTCTCGGGCGACCCAGGACATCTCCCAGCGGGTGGAGGCGATCCAGCGCGACACGGTGGACGCCGTTGCCGCGATCGACGAGATCGGCACGATCATCGGGCAGCTCAACGACCTCCAGCTGACGATCGCTTCCGCCGTCGAGGAGCAGACCGCGACCACCGGCGAGATCGCACGCAGCGTCGCTAGCGCGGCTGCGGGCAGCGGTGGCATCGCCAGCAAGGTCTCCGGACTCGCGGACACCGCCGAGATGACATCCAAGGGAGCCGCGGACAACCAGGCGTCCGCCGGCGACCTCGGCAAGCTGTCGACCACGCTACGGGGACTCGTCACGCAGTTCCGCCTGTGAGGTCCGCCGCTCGGAGAAGCCAGTCGCTTGTCAGAGCCAATCGCTTGTCAGAAGCCGCTCGTGAGGGTCAGAGGTTGAAGCCGAGGGTGCGCAACTGCTCCCGCCCCTCGTCGGTGATCTTGTCTGGCCCCCACGGCGGCATCCACACCCAGTTGATCCGCACCGCCTCAACCAGCCCACCGGAGGGGCCAGCGCACAGCGCCTGCTGGGCCTGGTCCTCGATGACACCGGTCAGCGGGCAGGCGGCAGAGGTCAGGGTCATATCGATCGTTGCGACGTTGTCCTCATCGACGTGCACCCCGTACACCAGGCCGAGGTCGACGACGTTGATCCCGAGCTCCGGGTCGACGACGTCCCGCATCGCCTCGGCGACCGCCTCGGCGTCGGCTGTCGGCTTCGGCGTTGCCGTCATGCCTCTTCTCCCTCGGTCCGCGCCTGGGCCGCCCTCTCTGTCCGCCCGCTGGCCACCGCTCTGGCCAGCGCATCCTTGAAGGCCATCCAGGGCAGCAGCGCGCACTTGACCCGCGCCGGGTAGCGGGCGACCCCAGCGAACGCGATCCCGTCGCCGAGGATCTCCTCATCCGGCTCGACCGTCCCGCGCCCGGCCATCAGCTCGGCGAACGCGGTATGGTCCCGGAGCGCCTCCTCGATCGAAACGCCCTCGACCAGCTCGTAGAGCACGCTCGCAGAGGCCTGGCTGATCGAGCAGCCAACCCCGTCGTAGGAGCAGTCGGTGATGGTCTTCCCGTCGGTGGCGACCCTCAATGTGATCTCGTCCCCGCAGGTCGGATTGACGTGGTGCGCCTCCGCGTCGTACGGCTCGCGCAGGCCGCGCCCGCGGGGATGCTTGTAGTGATCCAGGATGACGTCCTGGTAGAGCTGATCGAAGTGCATCTCAGCCGAACACCTTCCGAACGACCGCAAGGCCCCGTACCAGCGCGTCGATTTCCGCGACCGTGGTGTAGAGGTAGAACGACGCTCTCGTCGTCGCCGGAACACCGAACCGGGCACAGGCCGGCCGGGCACAGTGGTGCCCGACGCGCACCTGCACCCCCTCAGCATCCAGGAGTTGGCCGACATCGTGGGGATGCACGCCCTGGACGACGAAGGAGATCGCCCCTCCCCGATCCACCGGATCGGTCGGCCCGATCACCCGGACCTCCGGAACGCTCGCCAGCGCGGCCAGGGCGTAGGTGGTCAGCCGATGCTCGTGATCGGCGATCGCCGACATCCCGATCCCGGTCAGATAGTCGACGGCCGCCCCGAGCCCAACCGCCTCAGCGATCGGGGGGGTCCCCGCCTCGAACCTTGCCGGGGGTGGGGCGTAGGTGGATCCGGTCATCTGGACAGTCTCGATCATGGATCCGCCGCCGAGGAACGGCGGCATGACCTCCAGCAGCTCCGGCCGCCCCCATAACCCGCCGATCCCGGTCGGCGCGCACATCTTGTGGCCGGTGAAGGCGAGAAAGTCCGCGCCGATCGCCGTGACGTCGACCGGGCGGTGAGGCACTGACTGCGAACCGTCCACTAGGACCAGAGCCCCGACCTGCCGCGCCCTCGCGACGATCGGGGCGCAGGGATTGA
>JAFGOK010000361.1 GCA_016926535.1 Micromonosporaceae bacterium
CCGTGCCCAACCGCCATACGCGGCCTGACCCCGCAGCCAGCGAGTACAGAGATCCGCAAGCCTGGCCATTCACGGGCGGGCAGTTGACAGCAATGCCCTCACCTGCGCAACCATCCGGGCGGGATGGCGAAGTACATCGTCGGCAGTGAACCGGAGCACGGTCCACGCCGCGAGACTCAGCAGGTTCGCGCGGACCGCATCATTGCGGAACGTCTGCCGGTCGCGATGCTGCTCTCCGTCGTACTCCAGGCCGAGGCGACGCTCCGGATAGGCCAGGTCGAGGCGGGCGATGAATAGTCCGTCGTGGTACACCTCGTACTGCACAACCGGCCTGGGTAGGCCGCCGAGCACGAGCAGTATCCGGGTCCGAGTCTCCATCGGGGACTCGGAGCCCGGGTTGGATAGGTCCAGCACGCGGGCAGCCCTCCTGCTGCCGGGCACCCCGAGCGTTGCGTATGGCGCGATAGCCGACTTGGTGGTCCGTCTGCTGGCCAGGAGCGCGTCAACGCCGACGACCGCTTCGACGAGGTTGCTGTCGCGGGCCAGGTCAAAGGCTGTCCTGGTCGGGGTCGTCACTGGGAACCCGCCACAGGTGGTGGTCTCGGCCGGGATGAGCGCCATCTCGTGGACGTTCAGGCGGGTGTGTGACCGCAGGCGGGCTCTTCCAGGAGTGATCAGGTGCACTGGGTCGTCGACCCCTGGCCGGAGGGTCGGGCAGTACAACCCGAGCGCACTGCGGAACCCGAGCACCGTGCCTGGCGGGGTGATGAGCAGCGCGGCCTGGCACCACGTCAGGTGGTCGAGCAGGGCATCGGCCCGGAGATACACGTCCGGCAGCAGGCGTCGCCATCGCGGACCCGAGAGTCTTGCTCGGGTGATGAGGCCATGCCGCACGGCTTCGGCGCCGCGAAAGGGTGTGCGGCAGACCTCGATCGCGGAAGCGGGATGCCGGGGCATCGCACCAGCGTTCTCTCATTGCCTGATGGTCGCCATTCCTGTGGTCGCCATTCCTGTGGTCGCCATTCCTATGGTCGAGTGCTGCTCCTGTCGCGCTTCTGGAGCCCCAAGGTCATGATCATGCGTACAGCACGTAGGTCAACTTGTCTTGATGACCTATTTGCTGCAGGGATGATCATGACCTTGGGGTGGGGAATGCGGCGGAGGCTGGGGCGGGGCGTGGGGCGAGGTGTGGGGCGAGGTGTGGGGCGAGGTGTGGGGCGGGGGCGAGGGTCAGCGGGAGGTCACCGCGGTCAGCCGTTCCCGACGCAGGCGCTCCGGCCAGGTGTCATCGATGGGCGCTGGCGTGATCCCCGTCGCCCAGAGCAGTAGCAGGTCCGCCAGGGCGGGATTGCGGGCAAGCGCCGGGCCATGGGAGTACGTTCCAAGCACCCGGCCCCGCCACGCGCCCTCCGTTGTGCCGTCGTTGCCGACGCCGACGCTGACCTTGGCCAACGGATGCGCCTGTGGCCCGAGATGGGTGCGTCCCCCGTGATTCTCGAACCCGGTCAGCGTCGGGATGCCGAGCGCGGAGTTGACCTCCCCGGCCAGCTCTCCAACCGCCCGGCTCGGCCCCCGGTCGGAGCGGATGTCCAGCAGATTCAACCCGGCGTACTGGACTCCCTTCGCGAAGAAGGACTCGCCGAGTAGCTGGTATCCGGCGCAGACAGCGAAGACGACCGCTCCCCGGACGACCGCCCGGTGCAGGCCGCCATCTGCGGCCAGCCGCTGGGCCGCCATGGCCTGCGGGCCGTCCTCACCGCCGCCGAGCAGGTAGATGTCGCCCTGCTCCGGCAGCACGCTGTCGGACCGTACCTCGACGCACTCTACCCCCAGCCCGCGCAAGGCAGCGCGTCGCGCGAGGATCAGCAGGTTGCCCCGATCGCCGTAGGTCGAGAGGAGATCTGGGTAGATCCAGACCAGGCGAAGGTGTGACTCCGTCGTCGGGGTTGACTCAGTTGACACGGTCTAGCTCCGCTCGGATGTCCTGGAACGCGGTGTAGTTGGCGATGACCTCGAACCACCCGGGAGGCATGGTCGCCAGCGCCTGCCCGAACGAGACGACGTACTCGAACTGAACGTCATTGACCTCCAGCCGGACGGCGAGATCCATGGCCCGATCCCCGGTGATCAACACTCGCCTGCCCCGCAGCGGGGAGAAGTCGACGTCGTACAGCCAGGAAGTGTCCAGCCCGTCGGGGTCGCGGGCGTTGATCGACAGGAGGGTGGGCGCGGGCTCCGCCATGTCGAAGGCCTCCAGCCAGCCGGCAGGGTTCTTCGCGAGGAGTAGCCGGATGGTCCTGCCCTCTCGGACGACGGTCGCGTACCTGCCGGCGATCGAGGCAACCTCGGCCAGCCGGGGGACGGCGGTGATGGCAGGGACACCGAAGAACGTCGCGACGGCGAGCGCAGTCGCGGCGTTGGCGAGATTGACCCGGCCAGGCAACTGGAGCTGGATACCGCGGTAGGTGCCGGCGGGATCGATGACTCCACCACTGACAGCGACCCATTGGGGGGTCGGGCGACGCAGTGGGCAGCCGGTGCACCACCACTGGTCGTTCTCTCGCTCGATGCGGGAGCCGCAGTCCGGGCAGACCCAGGAATCGTCGTGCCACCGCTGGCCGGCCGCGACCCAGGTGACCGAGCTGGCGCTGCTGGCGGCCCAGGCGACCATGGGGTCATCCGCGTTGGCGACGATGTGCACCCCGGGATGCTGCGCGAGGGTCATTCGCCACCCGGCCGCCATCATGGCGACTTCCTTGGCCCGGTCGAGCTGGTCGCGGCTGAGGTTGAGCAGGGCGACGATCCTCGGGTGGGTTGCGGTCATGACCTGGTCGAGATAGTGCTCGTCGACCTCCAGAACCGCGTAGCGGGTTTCGCCCGCCTTCGCGAGGGCACTGGCATGACCAGTCGGCATGTTGGCGCCGAGGCTGTTGGTCGCGATCTGGCCGAGCGCTCCCATGGCTGCGGTGGTGAGTCGGGTGGTGGTGGTCTTCCCGTTTGTCCCCGAGATCAGCGCGATCTCGCGGCCACTGGCCAGGTTGGCGAGGAGGTCAGGATCGATCATCAGTCCGATCTTGCCGCCGATCACGGAGCCGTCTCCGCGGCCGGTGGCTCGGGACAGTGCGGCGGCCCCCCGCGACAGGGAGGTGGCCATCTTGGTCCGTAGAGGGAGTGCCTTGCCCGTCATCTCGCTCCAACACCAGGTCGACGTTGGGGTGACCTTACTCCAATCGGGCCCCTCCACTTTCCTCCACTGGTGTCGACCATGCGGAGCAGTCGACGCTCGGACTGACGCTACGTGAGTGCAACATGAGCGATTTATGGTTTTTGTGACTATGAATTCGACGCTGTCGGCATCTTGACTCGCGCTGGCGGCAGCCTGCTCCATCCACAGTGGAAAACCCGTGTTCACCCGGATCTCTCACCCTTGAGATGCCTTCTGGCCAGCATCTTTCCCGTTGACGGTGGAGGGAAGTGGAGTACAGTGGTGGCCAATGGCGGAGCCGGGGGGCTCTGCCGGCCCCGAGCAACACACTCGTTGACGGGGAGGGGGGTGAGGTCGCCAGATGTTCCTGGGTACTCACACCCCTCGTCTCGACGAGAAGGGCCGGCTGATCCTCCCGGCGAAGTTCCGGGACGAGCTGGCGGGAGGTGTTGTGGTCACGAAGGGGCAGGAGCGATGCCTGTACGTGTTCCCGATCGCCGAGTTCACCCGGATCGCAGCCGAGTTGCGTGAGCAACCAATGGCGCACAAGGCCGCCCGGGCGTACAACCGGGTGTTCTTCGCGAGCGCGCACGATGAGGTGCCAGACCGGCAGGGGAGGGTGACGATCCCGGCGCACTTGAGGGAGTACGCCGGACTCAGCCGCGACCTGGTCGTCATCGGTGCGAGTACCCGGGTCGAGATCTGGGACAAGGAAGCGTGGGACACCTATCTCACCGAGAGCGAGGGTGACTTCGCCGACATGGAGGAGGGAGTCCTGCCGGGCGGATTGTGACGAACGGCTTGAGCACCGTCGCCCTGGAGGGGTGACCTGCAGGTCTGTCGCACCGTCAGATCTCCAGCCGCTGCGCGCTCCTGACGCCACTTCCCCGGCGCCAGGCGGGCGAGCGGATGGGGATCTGACGGTGCGACGGGAATTGACCGTTTGACCAGGGCGACCGCGAATCGCCCTCGGTGAACGGTACGAGGGGGTCGACGATGGGGACGCGAGCGGGACATGTACCCGTGTTGCTTGAGCGGTGTTGCGAGCTTCTCGGGCCGGCACTGGCGCGACCAGGGGCGATACACCTGGACGCCACCCTCGGCCTCGGCGGGCACGCCGAGGCCGTCCTGTCCGCCCACCCGCACGTCATTCTGGTCGGGCTGGATCGGGACAGGGACGCGCTCGCCCTGGCGAAGGAACGCCTCGCACCGTTCGCCGCTCGTACGCACCTGGTGCATGCCGTGTTTGACGAGATTCCAGTGGTGCTCCATCAGCTCGGGTTAGCGGGCCTTGACAGCGTGTTGTTTGATCTTGGCGTGTCGTCGATGCAACTGGATGAGATGGAACGGGGGTTCTCCTATGCCCGGGACGCGCCGCTGGACATGCGGATGGATCGCTCGCACGGGATCACGGCCGGCGAGGTGGTGAATACCTACTCGGCAAGGGATCTTGCCAGAGTGTTGCGGGCGTATGGGGAGGAGCGGTTCGCCGGGAAGATCGCTGCGGCGATCGTGCGGGAGCGGGCGGTGAGTCCGGTGATCTCGTCCGCCCGGCTCGCCGGGCTGGTGCGGGATGCCATTCCAGCGCCGGCGCGGCGAACCGGTGGCAATCCGGCAAAACGAACATTTCAGGCTTTACGGATCGAGGTGAACGGTGAGCTGGCGGTCCTTGAGCGGGCGCTGCCCCGCGCGCTGGATGCCTTGCGGCCGTCTGGCCGCATGGCTGCCATGTCCTACCACTCGCTGGAGGACCGGCTGGTCAAGCGGGCCATGGTGGCGAGAACGAGATCGACCGCTCCAATCGGCCTGCCGATCGAGCCGGCCGGGAGCGGGCCGACCTTCCGGCTACTGACCAGGGGGGCCGAGATCCCAGAGGTGGCAGAGACCGAGGCGAATCCGCGGGCGGCCTCAGCCAGGTTACGAGCGGTTGAGCGAATATGAAGCTTGTTTGGATATGTTTAGACGTTTTTTGACTTGATTGAACTGTTCTGAGGGGGAGGTGCAGAGCACAATGACGATGCTGTCGAACGATCGGCATCGGAGGGCGTCGGGCGGCGCACCGCGGTCGGGGGGCCGGACCGCGGGACGCCTCGGGCCCTTGGTCGACGCCGGTGACAAGGAGCGACTGGATCTGGTCAGGCGTTCGGGGCTGTTCGAGCGGGGCCAGCCCGCCGAGCCAGTGGTCGTCGGGTCAACCGCACTCAAGCTACGCATGCGGCCGGAGCCACCGGAGTCTGAGGGGTTTGACACTGACGGGGTGCCGCGGCTGCGGGTCGCGCCGCCAACTCCGGTCAGGACGGCGAGGGCTCCATTCATCGTGCTGGTGCTGGTGCTGGTCATGGTGGGGGTCGTGGGGATCCTCGTGCTGAATACGAAGATCAACGAGAATGTGTTCCGGCTTCATGATTTGCACCAGACGCAGACCACATTGGATACGCAGGAGCAGCAGCTGGAAGCTGATCTCGCGGAGCAGGCAGCCCCGGGGACAGTGGCTGGCAAGGCGCGCGAACTCGGCATGCGGTTGCCCACCGAACCGCCGACCTTCATCATCCTGCCGGATGGGCAGAAGCTCGATGTGCCACAACCAGCAGTAGGGAAGTAGCGGCATGCCGTCTCACCCGGACGGGTCGGGCAAAGCCGGGGGAGGGACCGGAGCCGGCAACGGCGCCGGTCCCGGCGACGAGCTCAGCGCGCGACGGGGCGGGCTCTCAGCCGCCCGGCGCTACACCCCTCGGGGGAGGTCTGTCCGGGAGACCGCTGACCCTGACCGGTCGGGGCGGGGCGACCCGTTCCGACCGGCCCTGCGGGTCGTTGACGGGGGCGAGCGGAGAGCGGCGAGGACCGCCCGCCGGATGCCCGCCGATGGGGGCTCTCCACCTCGCCGGGGGGCGGTGACCACTGCGGATCCGGAGCGGACGGGCCGCAAGCCGAAGACCGCCACCCGGCGAGCGAGCGTGGATCGAGGCCGGCAGCGGCAGAAAGCCCCGGCGAACCCACCCCGGCAGGCCAAGCGACCTCAGCGCAAGCCGCGGAAGAAACCGCCGAGACTCCCCCGCCTCGGTGATCCCATCCGAAGGCTGCGGGTGGCGACCGTGCTGACCTTCGTGGTGTTCACCGTGATCGCGGGCCGGCTGGTTCAGATCCAGGTGACCGACGCCAAGGCCTATGCCCATCAGGGCCTGATCGACCGGCTCAAATCGATTGAGTTACCGGCTCCGCGCGGGACGATCTACGACCGGGACGGCGCCATTCTGGTCCACAGCGTGGACGCGCGCCATGTCTTCGCCGATCCGACACAGGTCAAGGACCCGGAGGCGACGGCGACCAAGCTGTTCGAGGTGCTCGGCAAGGTCGGGGTCACCCGATCGGACATTCTTGCCCGGATCAAACCGCACAAGCTGAGCGACGGGCAGGCCGCCCAGTTCGAGTACCTCGCCCGCGGGATCGACGTCAGTCTGGGTGAGGAGGTGGAGGCGCTCGGCCTTCCCGGGATCGACACGGGCAGGGACGAGCGGCGGGACGTTCCCAACCACGATCTCGCTGCCAACGTCCTCGGCTTCACTAGGAAGAGCGACGGGGTGGGCTTGGCCGGGATCGAGGCCGGCTACAACACCGTGCTCAAGGGCGTCGACGGCAAGCGCACCTTCGAGGTCGGCGAGAGCAATCTCGCCAGGGAGATTCCGGGGGGATACAGCCAGACCACGCCGGCGCAACCAGGCAGTTCGCTCCAGCTGACGATCGATCGCGATCTTCAGCACACGGTGCAATCGATCGTGACTCAGCGGGCACAGCAGGTGCAGGCGACGTTCGCCTGCGGCCTCGTGCTCGATATCAAGACCTTCGAGGTGCTCGCCCAGGCCAGCTATCCGACCTACGACGCCGCGGACCCCTTTGACACTCCGGAGACGCAGCGCAGGGATGCGTGCACCGAGAAGGTCTACGACCCGGGATCGGTCCACAAGGCGTTGGTCGTCGGGGCAGCGCTGGAGGAGGGGATCGTCGAGCCGGCAACAGCCGTCATCGTTGGGCCGTCGGTAAAAAAGGGCGGAACGGTCTATACCGATCACATCAGGCAGAAGTCCGGGACTGCCATGACCTTGCCGGGCATTCTGGCCCTGTCCTCGAACGTCGGCACGATCGCGATCGCTGACCAGCTCGGCAAGGAGCGGCTGGTCGAGTACCAGCGGCGGTTCGGCCTCGGCGCGGCGACCGGGGAAGGACTCCCCAACGAGTCCCCGGGCAAGGTCCTTCCCGCAGGCGAATGGACCGGAACGAGCTACGGCTCGATTCCGATCGGGGACGGCGTCGCGGTCACAGCACTCCAGATGGCGGCGGCCTTCGCGACGATCGCGAACGACGGCCTGTGGATCCAGCCACACCTGGTGCGGGCGACGATCGGGGCGGACGGCAAGAAAAAGGGCAATCAGCCCCTGCCGGCCCGGCAGGTGATCTCCGCGGGCCATGCGGCAGAGCTGCGCACCATGCTGGAGGCTGTGACCACCCTTGACAACGCGACCGGCCGGAGTGCCGCGATCGAGGGGTACCGGATCGCGGGGAAGACCGGCACCGGCCTCTACGTGCAGAACGGCAAGTACGCCGCGGGCAATGTCGCCTCGTTCATCGGCCTCGCGCCGGCGGATGCTCCCCGCTACGTCGTCGCCATCAATGCGCACGCCCCGAGCGGCACTGGTGGCACGATCTGTGGTCCCGCCTTCCACGACATCATGTCGTTCGTGCTCGGCAAGTATCAGGTGCCGCCGACCGGAACGACACCGCCAACCTTCACGGTGTACCCATGAGCCACATGTGCCCGCTGTACTCCACGATGGCGAACCGGGCGGGTATGGTCTAGCCCCGTGCCCGGCTATCCGCGCCCCCGGAACCTGCCGCCAACCCCGCTGTCAGAGGTGGCGGCGCTGCTTGGTGTCGTGATCTCGACGGACCCTCTCGGCGGGGCAGGTGAGATCCACGATGTTCATGACGTGTCTGTTACCGGCATCACCCATGCCAGTGCGGAGGTCCGTCCTGGTGACTGCTATGCCGGGTTGCCCGGAGCCAGACACCATGGCGCGAACTTCGCCGGCGCCGCCAGGGCAGCCGGGGCTGTCGCCCTGCTGACCGATCCGCGCGGGGCGGAGCTCGCGAGCCAGTCCGGCCTTCCGACGATCGTCGTGCACGACCCGAGAGCCGCTCTCGGGCAAGCCGCCGACCTGATCTACAGAGCGCCGACCGGGCGGCTTCCCGTGATCGGGATTACCGGGACGGCTGGCAAGACCTCTGTCTCCTACCTCATCGCGGCGGGCCTGCGGGCCGCCGGGCAGGTCCCCGGGATCATCGGGACCGTCGAGACCAGGATGGGGGACCTGGTGGTCGCCAGCGCCAGGACCACGCCGGAGGCGACCGATCTGCACGCGCTGTTCGCCGTCGCCCTGGAACTCGGGGTTGATGTCGCGGTCATGGAGGTCTCCAGCCACGCCCTCGCGCTGGGGCGGGTCGGTGGGGTCCGGTTCGCTGTCGGGGCCTTCACCAATCTCGGCATCGATCACCTGGACTTCCACGCCGACCTGGATGACTACTTCGCGGCCAAGGCCCGGCTGTTCGACGGCCGCTGCGCTGTGGAGATCATCAACCTGGACGATCCGGCCGGAGCCCGCCTCAACCGCCCGAACGCTCTGACCTACAGCGTTACCAGGGCAACCTCGGCCGACTGGTACGCGACCGATATCGTGCGCGACGGCTACGGCCAGCGGTTCTTTGCCAGCGGGCCGGGCAGCCTGCGCGTGGCGACCGGGGTCGGCCTGCCCGGCCGGCACAATGTCTCGAATGCCCTGCTCGCCCTCGCTGCCCTGACCGCAGTCGGAGTCGATCCGCACCTGGCCGGCGCGGGGATCGCTGCTGGCGCGGTAGCGCCTGGCCGGATGGAGCGGGTGGAGGGCGGGGCTGGAGTCATCGGCATCGTCGACTACGCCCACAAGCCCGGCGCTGTCGCGGAGGTGCTCGCCGCGTTGCGGGGGCTTGATCCGAAGAAGATCATTTGTGTCATCGGCGCCGGTGGCGACCGTGACGCCGGCAAACGGCCGATCATGGGTGCGGAAGCCGCCGGTGGATCGGAGGTCGTCATCATCACGGACGACAACCCCCGGTCGGAGGACCCGGCGTCCATCCGCCGCGCGGTACTCGCCGGGGCGAGGCGTGCCGCTGGCGCGGGGACCCAGGTCATCGAGATCGCCGGGCGGGGGAACGCGATCGCCGAGGCAGCGGCGCTCGCCGGCCCAGGGGATGTCATCGCCCTGCTCGGCAAGGGCCACGAGTGCGGCCAGGAGATCGCCGGTACGGTTCACCCCTTCGATGACAGAACCGAACTCGCCAAGGCGATGGCTGCCGCGGCGGCTAGAGGAGGCAACGCGTGATTCGCCTGACGCTCGCGGAGGTCAAGACCGCGACGGGGGGCATGCTCATGGCAGCGGACCCGGCGACGGCCGTGACCGGCTCCGTCGAGTTCGACTCCCGCAAGGTCACGAAGGGCGGGCTGTTCCTCGCTTTCCCGGGGGAGCGGGTCGATGGCCATGACTATGCGCGAGCGGCCGTCGACGCAGGAGCCGTCGCCGTCGTCGGGACCAGGGCCATCCCCGGCCTACCGATGATCGTCGTCGATGATCCGCATGTCGCGATCGGACGGCTGGCCAGGGCGGTTCTGGACCGGCTCCCCGACCTGACGGTCATCGGGATCACCGGTTCCTCCGGCAAGACGACAACCAAGGATCTCATCGCAGGTCTCTTGGGGACACTCGGCCCAACCGTCGCCCCGCCTGGATCGTTCAACAACGAGCTCGGCTTGCCGTACACCGTGCTGCGATCCGATGCCAACACGCGGTACCTGGTGCTGGAGATGGGGTCCCGGGGGCCCGGCCATCTTCGGTACCTGTGCCAGATCGCACCGCCGACCATCGGGGTCGTCGTTAACGTCGGCGTTTCCCACATTGGAGAATTCGGATCGATCGATGCGATTGCCGGGGCCAAGAGCGAGCTGGTCGAGGCGCTTCCCAGCACGGGGATCGCGGTCCTCAATGTGGATGACGACCGGGTCAGGGCGATGGTGCCCCGCACGGCTGCCAGGGTCGTACTGGTCGGGGAGGCCGCTGGTGCGACGCTTCGTGCCAGCGACATCAGCCTGGACGAGCGCGGCCGGGCCTCGTACACCCTGATTGGGGCGGATGGATCGGCGCGGGTGACGCTCGGCGTGTCCGGCCGGCACCAGGTGGGCAACTCCCTGCTCGCAGCAGGAGTCGCGGCCGAGGCGGGCTTGAGCGTATCCCGGATCGCCCAGGCCCTCGGAACCCTGCGCCTGGCGTCCAGCCGGCGGATGGACGTCTTCGACCGGGCCGACGGCATTACGGTGATCGACGACTCGTACAACGCCAATCCAGCGTCCACGATGGCCGCGCTCCGGGCTCTCGTCGCCCTGGGAAGCGGCAGCGGCGGTCGCCGGACGGTCGCGGTCCTCGGGTACCTGGCTGAGTTGGGCGACTACGAGCGGGCCGGGCACGAGGAGGTTGGGCGGGCGGTGGCCAGGCTCGGTGTCGATCTCGTCGTGGTCATCGGGGAGAATGCCAAGCCGATCCATGACGGTGCGGTATCCGAATCCAGTTGGGGAGGGACGTCTGTGCGGTTGACCGATCAGGCCGCCGCCGTCGCGCTGCTACGCGACGAACTGCGGCCGGGGGACGTGGTCCTGGTCAAGGGCTCGCGGTATCGAACCTGGGAAGTGGCGGACGCCTTGCGTCTGGACGCGACCTCAGGGCGTTTCGGGACGACCATGACGGGGGACCAGGCATGAGGTCCGTCATTGTCGCTGCCGCGGTCGCCTTCGTGCTTTCGATTTTCGGGACACCTCTGGCGATCAAGGCATTCACCGCTCTGCGGGCCGACCAGCCGATCCGGGCGGAAGGGCCGCAGACGCACCTCGGCAAGAAGGGCACCCCGACGATGGGGGGTGTCGTGTTCATCCTGTCGACCGTCTTGGCCTACATCGCAGGGCACGTGACCCTGATGACGCTGCCGGATGCGCAGATGCGTCCCTCCGGGATCACCGCGACCGGGGTCGTGCTGCTCGGCCTGTTCGTCGGGACCGGCCTGCTCGGCTTCCTTGACGACTACCTCAAGGTGGCCAAGCGCAACAGCGCCGGCATCAGCAAGCGGATGAAGCTGATTGGTCAGACCCTGCTCGGATCCTTCTTCGGCATCATCGCGCTGTACTTCCCCAGCGCCCGGGTCGAGGGCCTGCCCCAGTCGTCCCAGACGGTTGCCAGCGACAAGCTGTCCTTCATCAAGGACCTGGACTGGGCGCAGATCACCAAGGTCGGGGCGGTCATCTTCTTCATCTTCGTCGTCATGGCGATGTCGAATGCCGTGAATTTCACCGACGGTCTTGACGGGCTGGCGACCGGGGCCTCAGTCATGGTCATCGGCACCTACGGGGCGATCGCGTTCTGGCAGTACCGGCACTGGTGCGCCGACCCGAACTACTACGGTATCGACAAATATTGCTACGCGGTGCGTGATCCGCTGGAGATCGCCCTGATCGCCGGCGCGGCCTCCGGCGCGCTGATCGGTTTCCTGTGGTGGAACACCTCACCAGCGCGGATCTTCATGGGAGACACCGGGGCGCTGGCGCTCGGTTCGCTCATCGCGAGCCTGGCAGCGGCGACCAGGACGCTGCTGCTCCTGCCCCTGCTGGGCATGCTGTTCACGATCATCATGGTGACCTGGTGCATCCAGATCGGCTCGTACCGGCTGCGGGGCAAGCGGGTGTTCCGGATGGTGCCGCTCCAGCACCACTTCGAGCTGGCCGGCTGGAGCGAGGTCAACATCGTCGTCCGGTTCTGGATCATTGCTGGCACCGGGGTCGCGGCAGCGCTCGGGCTGTTCTACACCGACTTCCTGACCACGATGAGCGGTCTCTCGTGAGCACCATCCA
>JAFGOK010000362.1 GCA_016926535.1 Micromonosporaceae bacterium
CAGCAAGACCCGGCACCCGACTCCCACCGGGCAGGGCGAGAAGAACATCCAGCCGCCGACGTCCCCCGCCCCAGGCCCAGCCCAACCCGGGCCCAGCCCAACCCTGACAGGACCTTTGCGGGGCTGCACTAGGTATGATCCGGCAGACCAGACGGGCAGACCAGCAACGCAGGGGAGGGCCATCATGCTCACTCGGTCGGAGATCGACGCGCTGTTCCGTCCAGATCTCCCGGAGCCCGAGCACTGGGAGCGGACCTACCCTCCCCGTGATCTCCCGGCAGGCGCCCTGGTCACCCGCTTCGCACCGAGCCCGACCGGCTTCATGCACATCGGCGGCATCTATGTCGCGATGATCGCCCGGGACGTCGCTCGCAGGTCAGGCGGTTCCTACTTCGTCCGCGTGGAGGACACCGACCAGGCGCGCGGGGTCGAGGGCGCCATGGAGCAGTTCGATCGGGCCTTCGAGTACTTCTCGATCCAGCCGACCGAAGGCGAGGGCACCGGGGCCTACGGACCGTACCGGCAGTCGCAGCGCGCCGACCTCTACCTGACCTTCGTCCGGCACCTGCTGCGGCAGGGCCAGGCGTACCTGTGCTTCGCCACCCGCGAGGAGTTGGCCGAGATGGCAGCCCGGCAGCAGGCGGCCAAGGTGCCGACCGGGTACTACGGGCGCTGGGCCACCTGGCGGGACGCTCCGGCTGAGCAGGTCCGCGCAGCCCTGGCCGAGGACCGGCCCTATGTCGTGCGCTTCCGCTCCCCTGGCCGCCCCGGAGTCCGGATGCGGTATGTCGACCAGATCCGCGGGCCGATCGAGGCGGATGAGAACCGCAACGACGTGGTCATTCTCAAGGCCTCCGATCAGGCGCTTCCCCTTCCGACCTACCATTTCGCCCACGTGGTCGACGATCACCTCATGCGGGTCAACCTGGTCATCCGCGCCGATGAGTGGATCTCTTCGGTCCCGGTGCACCACCAGCTCAGCGCGGCGCTCGGGTTCGAACCATTCAGCTACGCCCATATCGCCCCGCTCCTCAAGCAGGAGGGGGGCAGCAAGCGCAAGCTGTCCAAGCGCAAGGATCCCGAGGCGTCGGTCGACTACTACATCGAGGCCGGGTACCCGGTGGAGGCGGTGCTCTACTACCTGCGCGGCCTGGCCAACGGCCGGCTCGCAGAGCTCCCACTGGCCGAGGCGCTCACCGCGCCGATCCGCATCGAGGAGTGCGGCGTCTCCGGGGCCCTCATCGACCTGCCAAAACTCGACCACATCAGCGCCGATGTCATCGTCGGGCTGTCCGGGGACGAAATCCTGACCGAGGTCACCCGATGGGCTAGCACCTATGACCCGGAGCTCGTCGAGCTCATCGATGCAGAGCGCGACCTGGCCCGGCGGGCCCTGGCCATCGAGCGCGAGGGGGTTGACAACCCGCGCAAGGACCTGAAGAAGTGGTCGGAGTTCCGGCGGATCTACGGCTACTTCTTCACCCGGCTCGCCCCGACGCCGGTGCTGGAGGGTCCGCTCGCCAGCATTGACCCGGCGGTGGTCCGGGGCATGATGGGGGAATTCGCCGCGAGCTACCAGCACCTCGATGATCCGCAGGAATGGTTCAATCAAATCCGTGAGCTGGCCGCCCGGCACGGGTTCGCAGGGAGTCAGAAGGAGTTCAAGGCCAATCCCGGCCGGTACCACGGCTCGATCCGCGAGCCCTCCCAGATCATCCGGATCGCGCTGACCGGATCGACCCGTAGCCCGGACCTGTTCCAGGTGGCGCGGGCACTCGGCCGGGAGGAGACCGTCCGCCGCGTGTCGCTGCTGGCCTGACGCCCAACCCGGCACGGGCGGCAGCGACGCCCGTGGAACAATCACCGCGCGACACCCCGGTGCGGCCATACCGCCCGGCGGGTCCACGAGACACGTACTACGACAGATCGGGATAGATCAGCATGTCACTCGAACTACTTCAGGCCCAGCAACGGCTGCTGATGCGGCAGCGGGTCCGGATGATGGTCAACCAGTACGAGGTGCACTCCGCCGCCCCGGACGGGTCCGAAGGTCCCCTGCTCGCCTTCGCGCAGCAGAAGCGCCTGGCCCTCAAGGAGCAGGTCACGCTGTACACCGATGACACCAAGCAGCAACCGGTGCTGAGCTTCAAGGCGCGCCAGGTCATCGACCTCGGGGCGACGTACGACGTCCTGGATGCGGCTGGCAGGCCGATCGGTTCGTTCCGCAAGGACTTCAAGCAGTCGCTGCTGCGATCGACCTGGCACCTGGAGCAGCCCAATCTCGGGGTCGTGACCGGCCAGGAGCGCAACATGGCCGTCGCTCTGCTGCGGCGTTTTGTCCTGTCCTGGTTGCCGTATCACTTTGACTTCGCCCACAACGGCCAGCCCATCTTCTCGGTCATCAAGAAGTGGGGGCTGCGCGACCGGTACGTCATCGACATCCACGACGCCACGATCGACCGCCGCCTCGTCGTGGCGATGGCAGTGGCCCTGGACGCCCTCCAGGCACGCTGACCCCTGACGCACGCTGCCGCCTGAGGATCGACTCGGCGGCTGCCGTCCCACCGTGCGGGCCGGCCTGAAGCCTCTCCCAGCGGGAGGCCTCAGGCCGGCCCGCAGCTGTCCGATGACGGTGGTGTTCGGGGTCATCGGCAGACGCCGCCTGCTGCTGGCGCGGACCCACCAGGACGGGACGGCGGTGATCGTCGAATGAGCACCCTCCTCGTCGTTGACGACGACCCCCTGATCACGGATCTGATCGCGTTCAAACTCGCGCCGCTCGGCCACGAGATCCACACCGCCTGCGACGGTGATGCCGGCATCACCGCGGCGCACCAGGTCCATCCCGACCTGGTGCTGGTCGACTGGATGATGCCGACCATGACCGGGGTGGAGTTCTGCCGGCGAATGCGCACCTCCGACCTGGCCGGGATTCCCATCATCCTGCTGACGGCCAAGGGCGGCAGTAGTGAGGTCGCCGAGGGGCTGGAGGCCGGTGCGACCGCCTACATCAAGAAACCCTTCAATCCCCGAGAACTGGTCGAACAGGTCACCGAGTTGCTGGAGCGGCCCGAGCCCGAGTGAGAGTCGCTAGGCCCGAGCCCGAGTGAGAGCCGCTAGGCACGATCCCGATCGACGGCCGGTCTTCCAGGGCAGGAGACGACCTGCGCGAACGCCGCGTCGAACTC
>JAFGOK010000048.1 GCA_016926535.1 Micromonosporaceae bacterium
CGGATCGTACGGGTCGTGGCCTACGAGGTGACCAACCGGACCGGCAACGCTCAGCAGGAGACGATCCGGCTGATTACCACGATCCTGAAGCCCACAGAGGCTCTGGCCGGACTCCTCGCCCAGACCTACCATGATCGCTGGGAACATGAAGGCAGCAACGACGAATTGAAGACCCACCTGCGGGGACCGGGGCGGATCCTGCGCTCACAGAGCCCGGACATGGTCCGCCAGGAGATCTACGGCTACCTGCTTGCCCATCACGCGATCAGCGCCCTGGTCTGTGAGGCGGCCACCGCCGCCGACCTCGATCCAGACCGGATCAAGTTCCTGCGAACGGTCCGGCGGCCTTTTCCCCCTGAGCACCTGCAAGCGCTGCGACAACAGGTGGGCCGGGACATCACCCGCCGCAAACATCTACAACCCATCCGGCGGCCCCGTTCCTATCCCCGGGTGGTCCGGCGTGCCCGCCACAGCAGCTTCCGGGTCAAGCGCCCCGAGGATGTGGGCATCCGGCACGCCGAAGCGCCGATCATCGCCCTGCGCGGCGCCACGAGCCCAACCCGCGACACACCATCCGCGTCATCCGAGCGGATCGTGTCAGCGACACCCAACGCCCCGGGCGCCAGTCAGCGACGTCGACCAACACGAACCGGCCACCACTGCCCATCGGCGACGCATCCCACGCCGAGCCGACCCGACACAGGCAGAAGAACCCAGCAACACAACACGCATCCGCTGTCCGAGACGACCACGACCAGACAGCAGTTCCGAGGCCAGACCCCTGACCGCGATGCCCCAAGAACCTGCAGGTCGAGACCTTGATCAATCTACGCTGAGTGGCATTGCGTCCTGACCCGTTCTCCAAGGCCGCGGCCCGCCGCCACGAGCTGACCCGGTCCAAGGCCATCCAGGCCCTGCGCGAACTCGACCGGGCCGGCACTCCCGTCACGTTCGCCAGCGTCGCACAGACAGCGGGGATCTCCCGTTCGTGGCTCTATACCCAGCCCGACATCAGCGACCAGCAACTCGCCGATGACAACGCCCGCCTCCGCCGCCAACTCACCCACGCACTCGGCGACCAGCGGTCCACCCGGACCCGATCAGGTAACGATCCAATCCTATGAAACACCCGCGATCAGGCCACGAGCGTCCCGTCAACGACACTGTCCACGACGGGACGCCGCAGGTCACAGGCCAGGCTGACACGAAAGCTCAAGATAAGGACGAGTTTGCCGCGGCGACGGTGGGCGGTGTCGTCGACCGCCAGGAGGATCACCGCGTCCGGGTCGAGCAGGTGGGTGACGATCAGGTCCAACACAACCAGGCCGACCGCGTCGATCGACCACACCGCCTTGGCGAAGAACCGGTGGGCCCGGTCATGCGACCAGGTCTGGGCCAGCCCGGCCCCGGCGAGCATCCCGCAGATCGTCTTGGCCCCGGTCTGGGCGATCATCCCGACGACCATCGCGGTGAACACCGCGAACGACGGGGCGGTGAAGCACCCTGCGAAGGCGTCCAACAGGCGACGCAACGACGCGGATAGGGTCAGTCCTGGAAGCATCGGCGGATCACTCTCGGTAACGACAGTGGTGGTAGAACCTTCGATGCTTCCCTCATCTCACGCCGAGATCGAGCACCCCCGGATCACCCAGCGTGTCACCCTCAGCCACGTCGGCCCACGACCGAAACCTCGAAATTCGAGTGACACACCCGGCATTGGTGGCCTGGGGATGGGCCTCCCCAAAGGCCATCTGGCGGGACCCGAAGGCTCGGCCCGCAGCCCGGCGTGGCCTATCGTTCCCGCATGCGCAAGTACGTCATCATGGGTGCCCAGGGCAGCGGCAAGGGCACCCAGGGCGCGCTCCTTGCCCGCGACTACGACCTGACGCACATCAGCGTCGGCGACATCCTGCGGTGGAACGTGCAGCACCACACCAAGATCGGCGCCCAGGTCCGGCGGGTGATGGCAGTAGGCCAGCTCGTCAGCGACGACCTGGTCGGGTCGGTCATCCGGAGCCGGCTGGAGCAGCATGACTGGAACTTCGGATTCGTCATCGACGGGTTCCCCCGCAACCGGACCCAGGCGGAGTTCTTCCTGGAGAGCTACGACCTCGACGGGGTCATCCATCTCGACCTGCCCGACGAGGAGGTCCGCCGCCGCGTCCTCGCCCGGCGGTTGTGTACCCGGTGTGGCATGGACTACAACCTCATCGCCCATCGCCCGGTCAACGAGGGGCGCTGCGACGTCTGCGACGGGGAGCTGGCCAGCAGGGAGGACGACACCGAGGAGGCGCTGGCCGCGCGGCTGCGGGACTATCACGCCAAGACCAACCCGGTCCTCGACCTGTTCCGGCGCAAGGAGTTCGTCGTGACCATCGATGCTCTGCCAGACCGGGCGACGGTCCGGCGGACGATCCGGACGCAGCTCGGCCTGCCGGATGCCGGGCTCTGACCCCGCCCCGACCGCGGCCCTGCGACCGGTGGTGCTGTCCTCCCGCGACGACGAGCGGGTGCTGCTGGTCGGTGACACCGTGATCAAGACGCACCACGCCGGCACCGTCGCGGCGGAGCTGGCCCGGCGGCTGGCGGTCGCGGCGGACCCCGGGTCCTGCCAGGTCCTCCTGGCACCGCGCCCGGTCACCGGCGGTGGCCTGGGCGGGTTGGCCGCCCGGCTCGGTGGCCAGTGGCTGACGGTCTGGCCGGCGGGGGCTCCCCTGGGCCCGGGATCCGGAGCGACGGTGGCCGCGATGCCGTGGGACCAGGCCGGCCGGCTGCTGGCCGCTCTGCACCGGCTGCCCGCGCCAGCGGATCTGCCCGCCGCCAGCGGACCGGCCCGGGTCGGGCGAGCCCTGCGCCGGCTGGAGGCCGCTCGCGGCGAGGGGCTGTCCCCCAGGGACCGGGCGCTGGCCGCGATCGTCGCCGCCGCGGCCCGGACGTTGCCGGCCTGGGCGCTGCGGGCCCAGGCGGCACCGGTTGCGGCTGGGCAGCGAAGGGCGGTGCTGTGCCACGGGGATTGGCACCTGGGGCAGCTGGTCCGCCTCCCCCGGCTCGGCTGGCGCCTCATCGACGTCGATGATCTCGGCCTGGGTGATCCGGCGTGGGACCTGGCCCGGCCAGCGGCCTGGTTCGCCGCCGGTCTGCTGCCCAGCGAGGAGTTCGGCCGGTTCCTCGGCGCCTACCTCGCCGCGGGCGGTCCGGCGGTCGCCGCCGACTCGGATCCATGGCCGGTCCTCGAGATCCCCGCCCGGGCGGTCACCGTCCAGGCCGCGGCCATCGCCGTGGCCAAGGCCGCCGCGGACCGCGCCGCCGGCGGGCCTGGCCGGCTCGACGAGGCCGGGGCGATCCTGGTCGGGTGTTGCCGGCGCATGGACCGGTTGGCACGGGATCCGGCCAACTAGAGTGGGCATCATGAACCAGTTCATGCAATGCCCGAAATGCCACGGGGCCATGCGGACCTACGACCGCCACGGTATCCACATCGAGCAGTGCGACAGCTGCCGGGGAATCTTCCTGGACTACGGGGAGCTGGAGGCCCTGACCAGGATGGAGACCCAGCACATGGCACCGCCCCCCGGCTACGGCGCCACTCCGGCGTGGGGTGCCCACCACGGGCACGGCCACCACGGGCGCCGGGGGTTCGGCCACATGCTGTTCTCCTCCTGACCCGCGCGGTTTCCTTCGGGTCCCACTGAGTCTCTTTCGGGGTCCGGAGTCCCCTTCGGGTTTCCTTCAAGCTTTGAGGGGATTGC
>JAFGOK010000363.1 GCA_016926535.1 Micromonosporaceae bacterium
ACCAGGCGAATCGGACCATGCTAGGCCGGTACCAGGACGAGTTGCTCCAGCGCCGCAGGGATCTGCTTGGCCGCATCCAGCAGGTGACCGATCGGGCAGAGCTCAACGACCTCAACGACGAGCTCATCAGGACCAGCGCCAGGCTCGACCAGCTTGAGTCCACGAGGCAAGCGCTCGAACGGCTCGGTGATCAGGGCTTCCTGCTCGGCATCGATTGTTCTGGAGACGGCAGGGCGGTCATCGCCGTCGGCAACCCCGACACGGCCCGCCACACCGCAGTCTGGGTGCCCGGGCTCGGCACCGATCTCGGCTCGACCCCCGGCAACGTCAACCGGGTGCTGCACCTCCAGGAAGCGGCCGACGGCCACACGCCAGAAGCCTCCGGCGATGTCTCGACGATCATGTGGTTGGGTTACGACGCTCCGGAGGCGACTGCTTCTGTGGTGACCAGCGAACGCTCCAAGCAGGGCGCGATCGCGCTGGACTCGTTCGTCAACGGCCTTCGGGTCACCCACAGCGACGGCAACTGCCATCTCACGGCGGTTGGCCACAGCTATGGCTCGACCGTCGTCGCGGAGGCGGCCCTGAGCGGCGAGCGCCTCGGCAACGCCAGGGGCCTAGCCGTCGACGACATCATCACGGCGGGCAGCCCCGGGATGCACACCGGCAGCGCGGCGGACCTCAACCTGGACCCGCACCACGTCTGGGCTGGCTCGGCCGCAGACGATCCCGTCGCCAATCTCGCGAACAATCCCGCCGCTGCCCCGGCCGCTCTTACCGGCGGCGGTGCGCTGTTCCTGCTCGCGTGGGAGGCCGCCCACGGAACGAGCCCGCACAGCAAGTCCTTCGGAGCCAACGAGTACGCCGTTGACACCAGCGGGCACAGCGACTATTGGAACGAGCGACCGGACGGGGCCCCGACCCAGAGCCTCGACAACCAGGCGCGGATTGTCGTTGGCGACTACGACGCCGTGGAGTTGCGGCATGGCGAGGCGCCCGAGGACGGCACCGGATCAGGCGAGGATGGCACCGGATCAGGGAGACAGCGATAGCCCGCCAGACCCGCGAGAAACGAAGACTCTCGACCCCGACAGCTCTCGACCCGAAAGGGAGGCAGACAGGCCATGCTGCCAGAGGACGGATCAGTCGTCGATCCGGTACGGCTACGCGCCGCTGCCGAGACCATCGACCAGGCGGCCCAGCCGCTGACCGGCGCGTACCAGTCAGCGGCAGACTCGCTGGTCCCGGCGGCCTCGGGGTGGGCCGCAGCGGGCGCGGCCGAGACGGCCGCCGTGGCATGGGCCACGTTCGCCAGCGACCTGGGGGCGGGCATCGCTGCCTGTGCCGATGGCACACGCTGCGCTGCGGCCAGCTACACGACCGCCGACGCCCGTGCAGCACGACTCATCAATAAAGCAACATAATAGTCACAAAAACGGTAGTACCAGCATTATCAAATGAATATCCGAGCCTGCCGGCATCCGAAGTAACGCAGAACACGTCGCAAAGGGGCACCAGGCATGGTCGGCTGCGCTGACAGTTACCTTCGCAGCGCCAACCGCGACCGAAGCGGCCAAAGCGACTAGGGGGCAGGGGCCACCGCAACGCCCCGAGGAGATCCGATGACCGACCGCAGCAGCAGCCTTCGGCTCACTGCTACCGATCTTGCCAGGATCGCGGTGTTCGCCGCGCTCATCGCCGCGCTCGGGCTGGCGGGCACCCTGTATCCGCTGGGCGGCCAGGTGCCTATCACAGCTCAGACCCTGGGCGTCATGCTGGCCGGAGCGATCCTGGGGGCATACGGCGGCGCGCTGTCCGTCATCACCTTCACCGTCCTGGTCGCGGCTGGTCTTCCGCTCCTTTCCGGTGGCCGGGGCGGGCTGCACTGGGTCATCGCGGCGCCAACGAGTGGGTATCTGATCGGCTGGTCGTTCGGGGCCTTCGTCATCGGTTGGCTAGCCTGGCGTTTCCGCCCCTGGCGCAGGTCGGCCGCTGCGGGGATGGCGTTGTTCCTGCTCATCAACCTCATCGGTGGCGTCGGCGTGGTCTACGCCATCGGCATTCCGGTCCATATCTGGCGGGTTGACAGCGGGACGCTCGCGGTCATCCAGGCTATCGGATCATTCCTGCCTGGCGACCTGCTGAAGGCCGTCGTCGCGAGTGTTGTCGCCTATCAGGTGCACCGAGCGATACCGGGATTGGCTGGCGGCAGCAACGAATGATCGAAGTCGAGCGGGTCACGCAGCGCTTTGGCGACCGGGTCATCCTCAGGGACGTGACCGTCACGCTCGCCGAACCGCGCATCGGCGTCATCGGCTCGAACGGCTCTGGCAAGAGTACCTTCGCCCGCCTGCTCAACGGCCTGGTCAAGCCGTCAGAGGGGCGGGTGACGGTCGACGGATTCGACACCCGCAGGGAAGGCGGGAAGGTCCGCCGCAAGGTCGGGTTCATCTTCACGGATCCCGACAACCAGATCGTAATGCCGACCGTCGCCGAGGATGTCGCGTTCAGCCTGCGCCGGTTGAAGCTCTCGCCGGACGAGGCGCGAGACCGGGTCGCTGAGGCTCTGGAACGGTTTGGCCTCGCCGGGCATGCCGATCATCCGGCGCATCTGCTTTCCGGAGGGCAGAAGCAGCTCCTCGCCCTCGCCTCGGTGCTGGCGGCCCAGCCGGAGACCATCGTCTGCGACGAACCGACGACGCTCCTCGACCTGCGAAACACCCGGCGGGTCGGAACGCTGCTGAGCCAGCTGCCACAGCGTGTGGTGCTCGTCACCCACGATCTCGACCTACTCGACGAGTACGACCGGGTGCTGGTCTTCGACGAGGGTTCCCTGATCATCGACGACAAGCCGGCTCCCGCGGTCGCCGCCTACCGCACGCTCATGGCCTCGCCGTGATCGGCAGGCGTGGGGCAGGCCCTCGCGGGACAGGCGCCCGCGGGGCAGGCCCTCGCGGGACAGGCAGGCGTGGGATGGCCGCTGGCGGGGTGAGCCCAGGTGGGCCACTCGGCGCGTACGTCCCTGGTACCTCGCTCCTCCACCGGTGCCCGCCCGGCCCAAAGCTACTCGGGCTGCTGGTCGCGCTGACCCTGGCCATCCGCTGGCCGGAGTACGTCGCGGTGCCTGCGGTCGCGCTGTTTGCCCTCGCGCGGGTCCCACCCCGCATGGCGCTGGCCCAACTGCGCCCGCTGTGGCTGTTCCTGGCGGTAGCGTTCGGATTCCAGGTCCTGGCTGCTGGGCTCGGCACGGCGATCGAGGTGGTCGGCGGGATTCTCCTCGCCGTCGCCCTCGCCAGCCTGGTCACGCTGACGACGAGGGTCAGCGCGATGCTGGATGCCTTGGTGGTGGCCGCGCGCCCTCTCCGCCGGCTCGGCATCGATCCGGACCGGGTCGCTCTGCTGTTCGCCTTGGCGATCCGCAGTATCCCGCTCATCACTGAAATTGTGCGAAACGTTCGGGAAGCACAATGTGCGCGGGGTGCCGGGAACAACCCGATCGCGCTCGCCATACCAACGATGATCAGGACGCTCCGGGCAGCGGACGCGCTTGGTGAAGCACTGATCGCACGCGGCATCGACGACTGACCACCCCAGACCGGCCACAGCGCCATACTCGGCGATACCTGGCGATACCCTGCGGTAACCGGCCATACCCGTTCCGGTTGCCGCGAGGCAACCCGGTGCCCATGGCCACAGGCAATTCGTAAGATCGTGCCATTGCCGGGACTACAGTCACCCGTTTGGGGGAAATCACCGTGAGCGCCGCCGAGGAACCACCTGCCGAGGAACCACGCGATGGGCAACCACGCGATGGGCAACCACGCGATGGGCAACCACGCGATGGGCGACCAGCCAACCTCTTCGACCGGTACTTCGAGATCACTGCCCGGGGCTCGACTGTCGCCAGGGAGGTTCGGGGTGGTCTGGCGACCTTCTTCACGATGGCGTACATCGTTGTACTCAATCCGCTGATCCTGGGTGCAGCGGTCGACGGGGACGAGAAGAAGCTGGCGATTCCGGCCGTCGCCGCCACGACCGCTCTGGTCGCAGGGGTCATGACCATCCTGATGGGCGTCGTCGGGCGGTTCCCGCTCGCGCTCGCCGCGGGCCTCGGGGTCAACGCGCTGGTCGCCTACGAGATCGCGCCCAAGATGACCTGGGCGGACGCGATGGGCCTCGTCGTCATCGAGGGTGTCATCATCACGGTGCTCGTCCTCACCGGGCTCCGGACGGCGATCTTCCGCTCGGTTCCGACCCCGCTGAAGACAGCGACCGGCGTCGGTATCGGGCTGTTCCTGGCGCTCATCGGGTTCGTCGACTCCGGCTTCGTCCGCGGCGGCGCCGCGTCTCCGCCGGTCAACCTCGGCATCGGAGGCAAGCTGGTCAGCTGGCCTTCGGCCGTCTTCGTGCTTGGCCTGCTGTTCACCCTCGTCCTAGTCGTCAAGCGGGTCCGGGGAGCGATCCTGCTCGGCATCTTCGCCTCGACGATCCTCGCCATCGTGGTGGAGGCCATCGCGAAGGTCGGCCCGTCGATGGCCGCCGACGGCACGCCCAACTCCAAGGGCTGGAGCCTCAACATCCCGCAACTGCCAGACACGATTGTCGATCTGCCGGACCTTTCGCTGCTCGGCAAGTTCGATCTGCTGGGTTCGTGGGATCGGGCCGGCGTGCTGGTCGCGGG
>JAFGOK010000364.1 GCA_016926535.1 Micromonosporaceae bacterium
CTGTGCGTGGACGTGCGGACCGAGTCGATCCACATCGGCTACGACAAGGACGGGAAGTTTCTCGCCCCCCGGACGGGGCCGGAGGGCCAGTACCGCAACCCCGCGAGTACCCCCAAGGTCTATGAACCCGGCTGCTACCACTTCAAGGGATGGGAGGCGCTGGACTACGTTCGGCAGCGAAAGACGCTCCCGAATGGCGACTACGACCGGCAGCGTCATCAGCAGCAGTTCCTGCGGGCCGTCCTGGACCGGGTCAAGAGCAAGGGGTGGATGACCAATCCGATCGAGGTGGACCGGGTGCTGCGAGCCGTTGGTGGATCGCTCACGGTGGACACCAACGGCGTTCCGCTGGCAGAGCTGGCCTATGCCATGCGCGGGATGGAGTCCGCTGCAATCGCGGGCGTGTCTGTTCCGTCGGAGCCTGCGATGATCGGCGGTATCTCCTACATCCTCCCGACGCCGGATGCCGAGTCGCTCTACGAAGCGTTGCGAACTGACACCATGGGTGCGTGGGTCGACGGTCACTCTTCGTGGGCCAATCGGGTCTGACGGCTGTATCGATGCAACGACCGGCAGGGCAGCGGTCATCGTGGCCTGGATGCCCCGACCCGACCGCTCCCTCTCGACGACGCGCATCGGTTGAACGCCGGCCAGACCTCCCCTTTCCGATATGGGCGACGCGAGGCAGACTCGCAGGTATGGTCGAGCCGTCGGAGTCCGTTGCCGGCCCCGAAGCTGTGCAAGGACTCGCGGCGCTCTTCGCGCATGCCTCTCCGGGGGTCGGGTGGCAGGGGAGTCTTCAGCGCGTCGTATCGACGGCCGCGGCTGCGACTGGCGCGGCGGGGGTCGCTTTCTGTGAACAGGGCGACGGCAGGGCCAGGGTCATCGCAACGGCTGGCGCATTCGACTGGATGCGAGGCCGCCCGACGCCGGAGTGCTCCGATTTGATACCCCCCTGGCGGGGCGGCCCGCTGCTGCGCGAATTCGAGCGGGCGGAGCTTGCCGCCGACCTGCGGCGACGGCTGGCACAGGACGGCTTGTCCGGGCTTGTCCGGGCGGCTGTGATCAGCGAAGACAGGCATATCGGCTGCCTGGCGTTCGGCTACGCCGGGGCCTTCCCGCGGCAGGACTCAGCAGAGTGCTCTGCGATCGCTCTGCTGGCGGCGTGTGTCGCAGGCTTGTACGTCGTCGGCGACCCAGCAGCGTCGTTTCGAGGCGAGGGCGAGCCGAAGGGCGGGATGTCGGAGGAGGACAACGACCTCTTCATCTCGGTGACCAGCCACGAGTTGCGGACTCCGGTGACAGTGATCCGGGGATATGCCGAGACTCTGGCCGACCGCTGGGAGCAACTCGACGAGCACGCGCGACGATCGGCTGCGAGCGTTATCCGGCAGCGCGCCCGTGACCTCGGCCGCCTCCTCGATCGCCTGCTGTCCGCCGTGGGGGACGGGCTCAGCCCGGCCTCGCTGGCGGTTGCGATGCCCTTCGAACTGCCAGACGCTCTGCGGTGTGCCGTCGAGGAGTTGCCGAACGACCTCCGTAGCGCCGTGACCCTGCGCCTGCCGGCAACGCTCCCGAAGGCGTTCGGCGATCGTGGCGTGATGGCAACTCTCGTCCTGGAACTTGTAACCAATGCCTGCAAGTACTCCGAGGGCCAGGCGAGCGTCGAGGTGACGGCCGGGGCTGACGCGGAGGGTATCTGGTTGCGCGTCTCCGATCGCGGGATCGGCATCCGGCCGGAGCATGTCGAGCGGGCGTTCGAGCGGTTCTGGCAGTCCGAGCGCGACCGCAGGCGGCGGGCAGGCGGTGTCGGTCTCGGGCTCTACCTGGTCCGGAAACTGGTCGAGCGACATCGGGGGTGGGTCTCGCTGCGGCCGAGGGAGGGGGGCGGCACCATCGCGGAGGTTCGGCTGCTGCGGGCGGACCTGACCAGTGAGGGGGCCTAGACCATGCCGACCGCTGCCGGTGGCCGGTGCTGGCGCCTTCGGGTCCCGCATCACGTCCGGGGGGCCCGCATCGCCCGCCATCGGTTGACCGCGGCGCTGTCCGGCTTGGTCACGGCAGAACTCCTCGCCGACGCGGCTGCGGTCGCTGCGGAGCTGGTGGGGAACGCGGTGCGGCACGCCCAAGCGCTTCCAACAGGTGTCATCGAGATCGAATGGCGGTTGACCGGCGACGGCGCGGTGCTGATCAGAGTGACCGATGGTGGATCGACGGCCGCTCCGGAGGTGCAGCATCCTGAGGCCGACGCGATGAGCGGTCGGGGTCTGGCAATCGTCGAGGCACTGGCGACGAGGTGGGGGGTTGACCGCTCGGAGACTAACCAGTGCGTCTGGGCGGAACTGTGCGGGTTGGGCCGCCCTTCATCACAGTTGCCGGCTCCTCTAGGCTGATACACCGTGAGTAGGCGTGCGAAGTCGGCCCGGCGGGATGCTTCGGGGATCAAGGTTGCCAGCGACCGCAAGAAGGTCCGCGACGTCTTCGTCGCACGTCCCTTCGAAGGGCTGGTCGACGAGCCGCAATGGATCGCGCTGCGAGAGCTGGTCCCGGCGGCCTCCGCCCCCCTGCCTCTGACGAAACAGTACGCCGAGCGGTACCCCGATCGCCCGGTGACGCTGGTGACCATCCTGCCGATGGCACTTCCCGCTATGGCGAAGGCCGATGGCAGGATCCTTCTCGGGCTGCAACGTCAGCAGCAGTCTGGCGACGTTTCCCGGGATGTCGCGGCGGCACTCCTGGCCGCTCTGGAGACCTCCCCCGGAGCGGTCGTTGAGGTGCCGGATGCCTCCGGCCCGGGGCTTCGGTTGCAGGATGTCCTTGAGCCGATTCCGCTGGACGTCACGGTGCACTCGGGGTTCGACTTCTGGATTGACGATGAGGCCGTCGAGGATGCTGAGGTCCGTGCTTCCCTCGACCGGGCCAACGCTTCCATCTACCCAACTGCGGCGCTGAACGGGATCCAGGGCGCGTACTGGTGCCGGGTGCCGGAGCGGGCGCACGTCCGCATTGTGCTGGGCGACGA
>JAFGOK010000365.1 GCA_016926535.1 Micromonosporaceae bacterium
CGGATCTAGTGACGCGATCGGGGTTCCGAGCGGGACGTAGTGCTGCCCGGGGACGTGGTTGTGGGGCCGGGCGAAGCCCGGCCCCACAACGCTGCGTCCCGCTGCGGGGCCCGCAAGGGCCTCGCAGCCAAACCCGCAGAAAGAGTCGCCTCTCCCTACACTCGCTACTGGATCACTGCTCGGACGAGGATGGAGATGCTCCCGTCCTTGACGCCGGCGCCGAGGCCGATCGCCTTCAGCGGCGCCAACTCGGCGCGGTCCGACTGGTCAGCCTCTGCCATGGTGAAGACACCATCGATATCGACATATGCCGCGATGCTAGTATTTTCCGGCATGTCGGCCATGGTCGTCCGGTACAGGGGCTGGTCAGCAAGAACGCCGGTGCCCGCAGCGTAGCCCTGGGTCGTAAGGTCGACGGTGTTCCCGCTCTTCGTGACCTTCGCGCCGAGCGCCGTTGCCGCGTCCCTGAACAGGTCCGCGAGCATGGTCGCCGGGGTGGGCGCCCTTGTCTCGATCTTGAGTTTGAGGGCGGGGACTTCGCTGGTGGACAGCGGCGTGCCCAGCACGGCAACGCCGATGAGCTTCGCGGTAGCGAGCGCCTTCGCGACCTCGGACGCGTTCGTCGTGCTACCGAGCGACGCGCTCAACGCCTCCGTGAGCGAGTCGATGTACGCCTGCGTCGCTGATCCGGCGTTCTCCGCCATGCTGGCGACGACGCCAATCGCCGTCTTCGCCGGCATCTTGCCGAGTTCAGGCAGGACATTATTCCCAAGCGGGATCTGGTCGCCTAGGCCGCCGACCCGCATCCGGAGCTCGATCCCGCTGCTGGCAGCCTGCGCCGCGATCAGGATGTTCCCCTTCAGATCGCTCGGCAGCTGGCCGGTGGTCAGACCGAATTCGTCCAGAACGTCCGCCCCGCTGTCCTCAGCGGCCTGGAGGTCGTCTTTGAGCAGCTTGATGTCCATCCATCCAATGGCGATCTGCCCATCCGGCATGCTCTCAAGCGCTGACTTGAACTCCTTGCTGTCGCCCAGGCTGTTCTTGTCCGCCTCGGCGGCAGCATCCTTTGCCGCGGTCTGCGCATCCTTCTCACCGAAGGCAAGCAGCGCCCAACCGTCCTTGACGGAGTAACCGAATTCGCCCTCCTGGCTCTGGTCGAGCGCCTTCTTGAGAGCAGAGCTTGCCTTGTCGTCGTCGGTACTGGACAGCGCGACGAGGGCGTACATCTCGTTGCTCTTGCTTGACCAGGTACCCATGCCGATCTTGTGGCCGAACCACGGCTTGAGATCGGCGTCGTAGGTCATACCCTCAAGCTCGAGATCCTCGAAGAGCGCCTTCTCCATGTCGGCGATGCTGTTGCCAGTCTTCTCGTTCACCGACGGGAACTTGCGGATGACGTTGAACAGCTTGACGCTCTGGTCGATGCTCGGGCTGAGGTCAAGCCGACCGTACGCGCTGACCGTTGCCGGCATCGCCGCCTCCGGCTGGTCCCCGGAGTTGTACCAGAACTGGTTGGCGGCCCAGGCACCTACACCACCGAGGAGAGCGAGCACGAGGACGCCTGCGATCGAGGCGCCGATGATGGTGCTGCGCTTGGCCTTACGTTTCGGCGGCGCCTGCGGTGCCCCGAGGTAGGACGGGTAGCCGTCAGCACCCGGGTATCCCGGACCTCCAGCACCCGGGTATCCCGGACTTCCGTAGCCTGCGCCAGAGGGCTGGCCGGAAACGGGTGAACCTGGGAAACCGGACACCGGCGCCATACCTGGGTACCCCGACACCGGGGCGGCGCCGGGATAGCCAGACACCGGAGCTGCCCCCGGGTGCTGCCCGGAATATGGCTGTTCCGGTTGCTGCTGCCCGTATTGCTGCTGGTACGGCTGCTGTTGCTGGCCGTATTGCTGCTGGTACGGCTGCTGTTGCTGCCCGTACGGCTGTTGCTGCCCGTACGGCTGCTGCTGTTCGTACTGTTGCTGGTACGGCTGCTGTTGCTGCTGCCCGTACTGCTGTTCCGGGTACTGTTGCTGGCCGCCGTACTGAGGCTGACCATACTGGCCGCCAGCCTGCTGGTTGTAGGGATCCTGGTAGGGGTTGGGAGTGTTCACCGGGCCTCCTGCGGAACCGGACGAAAGCGTAGGCCTCCACCTAGGCCTCCACCGGGGCGTCGCCTCACACAGTAGAACCAGGGTGGTAATTGGTTAGCCTCGATGTTATGTGTGTCCATCGGTGAACCATATTGCCGCAGTCGAGGCTGATATGTGGTCCCGAACGGGATCGTGGTGGTGAGCGGTCGTCCGGGCAACCGTTCACCACCACGATCTGGCTGACGGGGTCGAAGGGCCGAATCCGGCCCCGCCAACCTAGGAGCGGCGAGTGGACTTGTGGGGAGCCCAGTTGTCGCTGCCTGCGAGGTAGGTCGATGGGGTGTGTTCCGCTGCCTGCTCGTCGGTGAGCTGCGGCCGGTCGTCCGTCACTGCCGAGCCGGGGCCGGTGGTGCGGTACTCAAAGAAACGGGCGTCTTTCCATGAGAACCCACTCATATCGGTCCAGGGCGAGCCCATGATGTGGGCGCCGATCCACGACTCCCGGAAGACGATGCTCCCGATGGCGTCGACGTTGCCGCTGGGGTGCCACGGCCGGCCGAGGTAGACGGTTTTGTCCGGAGCGTCGCTTGTCAGCTTGCTGTGGACGAACAAGAATCCATACGGATTTGTAATCATTGTGCTTGGAGCCGTTACATATCCGTTATTCGTGGTCGATCCTTTGTCCAGGGAGTGGATCGTCGATTGGTTGAAGACCGCGGTCGCCCGGCCAAAAATGAAGTCGACGTCGCCTTCGACGTAGCAGCGGTTCAGGTAGACCCTGGCAATGGTGTCGGCGTTCGAGCTGTTGAGATAGAGCGTGTCCTGATTTGCCAGGAAACGGACATTGTCAAATATCAGACGGTCCGCGAGTGTCAGAACAGCGACTGCCTGCTTGTTGGAAATATCCGCGTTTGCGACCTCGTCGAAAGCGTTCTCAAAGGTCAGGTTGATGGCCGTGAAGTCGTGCCCGGAGATGGTGACACTGGCGCTGCCAGATGTGCCATATGTCCCGCCTTCGGGCTTGATAGTTCCATTGGCACGGTTATCAGTGATGACAACGTCAGATGGAGAACGTCCTTTTCCGCGGAAAGTGACATAGGGTTTGCCTGAGGGGATCTTGATTGCCCCCTGGTAGACGCCCGGTTTGATGTTGATGATGAACGGTTCGGTGTTTCCCGAAGGGACGGCATCGACTGCGGCTTGCACAGTCGAGTAGTCGCCTGATCCATCGGCGGCAACGGTGACAACAGTCGTGTTGGCCAGGCCCGGGTTGATGCAGGCGTACGCGGGGACGGCGAGCATGGCAGCGGTCCCCGCTCCGAGGAAGATGAGAAGTCGTCGTGCATTGGCACCCATGCCGAACCTCCGAAGGGGAAGGAGAACTGAGAATGGGTGGGGTGACTGTAAGGCAAGCGCTTTCCTGGGTCAATGCATGCAACCTGTGGATGGTTCCAATTGATCGTCTTGCTTTGACGGCCGGGCACCAGGGAGGCTCACGGGCATGAGCGCGCGGGAAGGGACGTCACCTCCTGACGGTGCGTGGCGGATCTCGGCGCAGCCGCCTCGGCCGGCGTGGGAGATTGTGTTGGGGTTTGCGCTGATCGCCCCGGCCATGGTGTTTCTGGTCAGTTCATACGTTGAGCCAGCATGGTGGACCATCACTGCCAGCCTTGAGCCCCTGGACATGCCTTCGGGATGGACAGGAGTGCCGGAGGGCAGTTCCAACTATCGGGCGATCTGGATTGAGGGATTCGGCGCGACAGTCCGGTTCGCCCTTTCTCTGCTGAAGTTTCCGCTGGTGGCGATCCTCCTGGTGGCGCCGGTCCTCGCATTCTGTGCCCACCGGGTCGGGGTCCGGGGTAGGAGACTCATCCTTGCGACCCTGACCCTCCCAGCTGCGGCATATGCCCCAGCTGCGGTCGCTGCGGTGTGGCGGGTCGAACGGACCGGAGGCCTGCTGACCTCTTCGGCTGCGGCGGTCGTGCGAGCCGCGTACGGGCAATCCTCCTTCGCGCTGATCTGCGCGCTGGCTGTCGCGGCCTATCTCGCCGCGCTGCGGTGCCGAGACCGCGGTTTCCAGGGCGATGGCACCGTTGACCTGGGCCTGGACTCATCCGCCACAGATGGTCGGGCGGCCACAGACGGTCAACGGGAAGGCAGGGCAACGATCCCTGCCGGCTCCGATGGCTTCGGCGACCAGTTGGCCAGCATCCCGTGGAAAGCTGTTGGGCTGGTCGGCGCCTGCGCCGTCATCGGAGCAGCAGCGGCGGCGATGCAGGAATTCACATTTCCGTACGTCTTGACCGGCGGGGGACCTGCGGGTACGACGACGACACCCGTCATCGCGATGTTCCAGGTCGGGACGCAACAGTTGACCCTCGGCCCGGCCGCGGCGATCTCCGCCGTGCTCCTTGGGGTGCTCTCCGTTCTCGGGATCATCGTCACAGGGATGATTGTTTCAACGGGTGCACGGCTGGAGATCGACGAGCGCGACCCGCAGGCCGGGCAAGGCCAGGGCGAGATCCGTTTCAGGCCAGACGAGGACGGTCGGAGACTGGGGCAGGGCAGATCACACCGGATCACCATCGTCGTCGCCGGGGTACTGGTCATGGGGGTCTGGGCGGTCGCAGCCTATGCGCTGGGGCCGTGGGCGGTCGCACTGTTCGCCGATGGCCAGCCGCCGCCAGGCACCGTCTCCCCGGCCGTGATCTTCGTGAACACCTGGATTCCCCCGCTGATCTCCACAGTGATCGGGGTGGGCGCCGCTGCGGCGGCCGGTTACGGCATCGGGGCGCTCCGACCGTTGGGACCACGCAGCGAACTGCTGCTTTTCCTCTTCGCACCGTTTCTGTTCGTCGGAATTGCCCCGCTGGCATTACGGGCATATGCGCAGGGGGCAACGGCGACCCGGTTCCAGACGATCTTCGGACTGATCCCGCCGTGTCACCTGGTGATCCCGGCCTTGTTCATCTTCACGCTGCTGGCGCGGGGGCAGGCGATCCAGGCGCAGACCGCCAGATGGCATGGCGTTTCTCGATCGTGGACGCGGACGTACCTCATCCCTGCCCTGCCCATGCTGGGTATCGTCGCTGCGGTGACCTGGGTGGTGTCAGCCCAGGATCTACTGTGGCCGATGCTGTCGGGCTCAGGCCGCCTCGCGACAGGCAACGTGCGGTTGTACGAACTGCTGGGGGGCGACCGGCTGGTCGGAGCGGTGCCGGTCTCGCTCGCCGTTCCAGGTTGGCTGATGACAGTGATGATCGTTTGCGCGATCGTGACGCAGACGACATACCTCGACCGGCTCGCTCTTCGTCTGAGCGGGGAGGGAGAATCCGGAGCGTGACGATCACGCCCAGCCCAGCTCAGCAGCCATCAGAACGCTCTGCGGACTCCGTGCGTTCTGCGGACTCCGTGCCTGTCGACAACCCCACCGCGGGGACGCGGGCGTCCACGGCATCCGCGGACGCCCCGATCCCGGTCATCCCGGATGTGCTCGCTGCCCGGTACGCTTCGCGGGAACTGATCGGCCTCTGGTCCCCAGAGGAGAAGGTTCGCCTGGAGCGGCGGCTGTGGCTCGCCGTGCTGCGCGCGCAGCATGATCTCGGTGTCCCGGTCGCCAGCGGTGCGATCGAGGCGTATGAGGCCGTCCTCGGGACGGTCGACCTCGATTCGATCGCAGCCAGGGAACGGGTCACCCGCCACGACGTCAAGGCCAGGATCGACGAGTTCTGCGCACTCTCCGGTTTCCAGGAGATCCACAAGGGGATGACCTCCAGGGACCTGACGGAGAACGTCGAGCAGGCCCAGGTCAGGGCATCGATGCTGCTGATTCGGGATCGGATGGTCGCGACCCTCGCCCGGCTGGCCGAGCGGGCTGTGGAATACGGAGGACTGGTCATGGTCGGCCGGTCCCACAACGTGCCGGCCCAGGCAACGACCCTCGGCAAGCGGCTGGCCAGCGCGGCAGAGGAGCTCCTCATCGCGTACGAGCGACTGGACGGTCTGATCGAGCGGTACCCGATGCGCGGCATCAAGGGCCCGGTCGGGACCGGAGCGGATCAGCTCGACCTCCTGGGCCAGGACCCGGAGAAGGTCGCGGAACTCGGCGTTCGGGTGGCGCGACACCTCGGCTTCACCCGGGTGCTCGACAGTGTTGGCCAGGTCTATCCCCGCTCGCTCGATCTCGACGTCCTGTCTGCGCTCGCCCAGGCGGCCGCGGGACCGTCCAGTCTCGCGACCACCATCCGCCTGATGGCTGGCCAGGAACTGGTCACGGAAGGATTCCGCCAGGGACAGGTCGGATCCAGCGCGATGCCGCACAAGATGAACACCCGATCGTGCGAGCGGGTCAACGGCTTGGCCGTCGTCGTCCGGGGGTACCTCAGCATGGTCAGCGAGCTGGCCGGGGACCAGTGGAACGAGGGGGATGTCTCCTGCTCGGTCGTCCGGAGGGTGGCTCTTCCCGGAGCATTCTTCGCCCTTGATGGGCTGTTTCAGACAATTCTGACAGTCATCGCGGAGTTCGGTGCGTATCCGGCGGTCATTACTCGCGAACGTGACCGGTATCTGCCGTTCCTGGCGACCACCAAGGTGCTGGTCGCGGCGGTGGGCAAGGGAGTCGGCAGGGAACACGCTCACGAGGCGATCAAGGAACACGCGGTCGCGGTCGCTCTCGCGATGCGGGAGCGGGCAACGGCGGGAAACGATCTTCTGGACCGACTGGCCGCCGATCCGCGGCTTCGACTGTCCCAAGCGGAGGTATCCGCGCTGGTCAGCGACGAGACGAAGTTCACAGGGGGCGCGGGCGCGCAGATCGCCGCAGTCGTCACCCGTATTGCCGACGTTGTCGCACGGCATCCGGATGCTGCGATGTATTGTCCGGCTCCGATTCTTTGAGCCTGTTCCCGAGGATTGGTCCCCATCCGGATGGGTTGATCATTGCTCAGGTTTTGGACGATCGGCGATTCACCCCTCATGTTCCGGGACGGCGGGTTGCCGGTCGTTGTGCGGGGGGTGATCTGGGCGTGTTGCAGGAACGGTAGGCTCAGGTCGCTTGTCGAGCGCGCCTGCCCGCGCTCATGTCGAACGTCAGGAGTGCCCCGTGGCTCGCGTGGTGGTAGACGTCATGCTCAAACCCGAGATTCTGGATCCCCAGGGCCAGGCCGTCGCGAATGCGCTACCCAGGCTTGGTGTGGCTAATGTCCGTTCAGTCCGGATCGGTAAGCGGATCGAGATCGAGTTTGCCGGGGAGCCAGACCTTGGCCAGGCGCAGGAGATCGCGGACCGGTTGCTCGCCAATCCGGTGATCGAAGATTTCTCCCTTC
>JAFGOK010000366.1 GCA_016926535.1 Micromonosporaceae bacterium
GCCGATGCGATATCGGCCGGGTCGGAGGTCTCAACGGAGGCCGCGATGCAGCGACCGAGCACCATCGGATGGGTAGCGTTCCAATCACGCAGTGCTGACTCAACCGCTGCCTTGACGCCAGCGGAGACCGCGACGGAGATTCGCCTGGTCTCTCCGCAGCCAGCGCCGGAACCGGGCAGGGAAATGACAACAACGCCGACGGTTGCCACGACGACGATGGCAGCGGCGACCGCCAGCCATCGCCGCTGACGACCCCTCGGCGGCGCCGTCCACATCCCCCGCAGGGAGAGCGGATCGCCTGGTGCCCGGCGCGTGTGACGTCCCATGGCAACCTCTCACGAAGGGGCTACGTGATCGCTGCAGGAGGGGTTGGTCGCGTTGCAGCGTTCAGGCAACTTGAGGGTGTTGGTTCTGGCGACTTCACCCTGCTGTATTCGAACCACTTTCGCTAGGCCCAACCGGCCATCCTGTGGACCGGGTGTCGAGACGCCGAGTCGGTTAGTGGTTGTGACCATACGGAGGGTGTCACCCCAGATGGCCAGCCCTGGTCGATCAGGTTTCGGGTACCGTCGGCTGGTGGCTTCCTTCTTCTCCTACGACGGCACGCGGCTGCACTATGACGTCATCGGGGCGCGGATGGGAGCCGATCCGATCGTGGTCCATGCAGGCGGCCCGGCCCGGCATCCGGCGTACCTCGGAGACCTCGCAGGCGTGCATGAGGTCCGTCCGCTGCTGATCCTGCACCAGCGGGGAGTCGGCGAGTCCCAGCAGCCGGTTGACCCGCACACCGGCTGGTGGCCAAGCCTTGCTGATGATCTTGAATCACTCCGCAACCATCTCGGGCTGACCCAGCTCGACCTGCTCGGCCACTCCGCGGGGACCAGGGTCGCGCTGTCGTACGCGGCGCGCTACCCGCGCCAGGTCGGCCGGCTCTGTCTGGTGACACCTCCTGCGACCTGGCTGGTCGAGGTCGAGAGCGATATCGCGAGCCTGGTCGCGAGGTATTGCAGCGAGCCGTGGTTCGCCGGTGTCCAGGCGGCGTTCGACGCGATGTCGACCGCGCAGAGCCCGGAGGAGCGAATCAGGCTGACCCGGACGATCGCCCCGATCACCTACTACTCCTGGAACGACCGGACCAGGGCCCATGCCGATGTTGGGCAGTGGTATCCCAAGGCCCTGGCGGCCTTCTTCTCCCGCCCCGCTGGGTCAGAACCGGTGACGGAACTCATCCCAGCCGCGCTGAGCGTCGTGACCGCACCGGTTTTGATCATTGCCGGGGCCGACGACACCATGACCGGGTTGCGGCCCGTCGTCGCCCTAGCGGAGGTGTTTGCCGACGGCCGCGCGGTTGTCCTCCCCGAATGCGGGCACTACCCCTGGGTCGAGCAGCCGGAACGCTTCCTTGCCGAGGTCGGGGCGTTCTTTTGTTTGGGGTAGTTTGTCCGTCTCGGAGTGATTCATCCACTGTGGTATTTCGTACTGGTAGGTGGTGATATGTCGATTCGACTGTAATGTCGAGTCGGCCAGGCCTGCTGTTCGCACCTGCTGCTGGGTGACTTGCGTTTCGGACGCCGGGCTGGTTCGTCGCTGGTCCATGGGCGGATCGGGTGGATCTTGGTGGATGTCACGGCGGCCTCGGATGCGGATCGGTGCGGTCGGTCGGTTGGAGAAGTCGTTGGGATCGATCAGCCCAGTATCCGGAATGGCGTCCGCAGGGGACACCTGGTTGATCTTCAAAATTATGACACAGGCGGCAGAACGGTCGTCCAGATTCCCGCGTCCGCCGTAAGCGGTAAGAAAACGGTCGACTTCCGAACGGTTTTCTTACCGCTTACGGTGGACAGGACCCCACGGAGATCTTTGCCCTCCCCCAGCCGACCCGACAAATCAGTATCTACCAGCACGAAACAATGACCACAGTGGATGAATCTCTCCGGACCCGGCGATCCATCCCAGATGATCCATCCCGAGCGAGCCGCCCACCCGAGGAGAGGGGCTCCCCCCTCCACCCCACCCCGTCTCCCAACCCAGAAGTCACGGGACGCATCATCGGTGTAGCCACCCGTCGTGTCGTGGAGAATGCGTCCATGCACATCCGAGCCGTGAACCTTGACGAGCTGACCGTTCTGCAGGACATCGAGAGGGCCGCCGGGCAGTGCTTCCGAGATATCGGCATGCCGGAGGTCGCTGAGGATGAGCCGCTCTCGACCGGTGAGCTCGCCCGTTACCACCACGCGGGGCTGGCCTGGGCCATGGCCAATGACGCCGACGCCCCGGTCGCCTATCTGATCGCCGACCGCGTTGACGGCAATCTCCACGTCGAGCAGGTCTCGGTGCACCCGGACAGCGCGCGTCGCGGTGTCGGCCGGTCGCTGCTGGACCATCTGGCGGTCCATGCCAGGGGCGAGGGAGCGCCTGCTCTGACCCTCACCACGTTCACCCAGGTTCCCTGGAACGCCCCCTACTACGCGCGGTGTGGTTTTCAACTCATGGACGACACCAGGCTCACTCCTGGTCTGCGGAGGATTCGCGAGCGCGAAGCGGCACGCGGCATGGACCGATGGCCGCGGGCCTGCATGCGCCGGGCACTATGACACCACAAGACCGCCGATGCGGGAACCTCCCCTGACAGGACGCTGTCCCCGCCCAGGGCGCCTTGACCAGTGCGGACCGGATCCGAGACTCGCAGCATGTGTGCTGTACCAACAGCAGCATGATCAGAAACCTGGGCAGTCACGATGCTTGATCCATGAGATACGCCTTATCCGGCAGAGC
>JAFGOK010000367.1 GCA_016926535.1 Micromonosporaceae bacterium
CACAAAGGGCACCTGCGGCGCCCGGTGCGTGATCTTCGCTTGATTGACTACGAGCGCCACGTCTTGGAGTACGCCCTCCGTTGACGTCCCTCTCATCGGCGTCTCCTCCGTTGACGTCCTGTCCTCTGTCACGCGATGGAAACACTGTTTGACCTCGCGGAAACGCGGCGGGCCAGGAGCCGGAAACGATCCTCGACGACAGTCAGACCCGTTCGGCGATCGGCGCTCCCCCGCCATCGCCGGGCAAACGGTCAACCAACGCTAGGAGGGTGGCGTGCTGTCTCTCGCCGATCCGCCACTGGTCGATACGGGCAACACCACCTGGTTGCTCGTCTCTTCCGCACTCGTTCTGCTGATGACCCCCGGCCTCGCCATGTTCTACGGCGGGCTCAACCGTTCGCGGGGGGTCCTGAACATGATGATGATGAGTTTCTCGTCGATCGGGATCGTTTCCGTCCTGTGGCTGCTCTACGGATTCAGCCTCGCATTCGGCGTGAACTCCAACAGCTCGCTCAACACGGTCATCGGGAGCTTCACCCAGTACCTGGGCAGCGAGACCTTTGTCGGCGAGGTCTGGGGCATCAGCGACGCCGCGCCAGACGGCATCGGCGTTCCGACCTACGTCATTCTCGCCTTCCAGATGATGTTCGCGGTCATCACGGTCGCGCTCATCAGCGGCGCGATCTCGGACCGGGCCCGGTTCGGTGGATGGGTGGTGTTCGCCGCCGGGTGGTTCACCCTCGTGTACGTGCCGGTCGCGCACTGGGTGTGGGGTGGGGGTTTTATTGGCACCAAGATCCACGCCCTGGACTTCGCCGGTGGGACCGCGGTGCACATCAACGCCGGCTCCGCGGCGCTGGCCCTGGTTCTCGTGCTCGGCAGGAGAATCGGGTGGCCGAGGGACACCTTCCGGCCGCACAACGTTCCGCTGGTCGCCCTCGGGGCAGGGCTGCTGTGGTTCGGCTGGTTCGGGTTCAACGCTGGCTCCGAGCTGACCGCGGACGGGATCGCAGCCATTGCCTTTGTCAACACGCAGGTCGCGACCGCTGCCGCGCTCGTGGGGTGGCTCGTCGTCGAGTGGCTGCGCGACGGTAGGCCGACGATGGTCGGGGCGTCCTCCGGAGCGGTCGCCGGCCTCGTCGCGATTACCCCGGCCTGCGGGTTCGTCGCTCCGTACGCGGCGGTACTCCTCGGGCTGGTCGCAGGGGCGGTCTGCGCCTACGCGGTCGGCATCAAGTACCGGCTGGGGTATGACGACTCCCTGGACGTGGTTGGCATCCACTTTGTGGGCGGATGGATAGGTTCGCTGTGGATTGGGCTTTTCGCCACGGATGCCGTCAACCCCAACCTCTCGGCCGTTCTCGGTGCGGCCGACGGGCTTCTCTACGGTGGGGGCGCTCTCCAACTCGGCCGGCAGGCCCTGGCCAGCGGCATCGTCACGGTGTTCTCCTTCGCCGTGGCCTACGGTCTGGGATTCTTGATTGAGAAGACCCTGGGTTTCCGGGCGACAACTGAGGCAGAGATGGATGGGATTGATCTTAGCGAGCACGCAGAGGCTGGGTACGATCTCTCTCCGTCTGGCGGCGGTGGCGCTTTCGCCCTGGCAGGCATCGCGCCGGCGAGCGGGACGTCGACGCCGACCCTGGCCAAGGCTGCGGAACCGGTAGCGCACGCCGCTTCGGGCAAGGTCGAAGGCTAGCGTCGGGGGAGATGGAGAGAATGGCCATGAAGCTCGTGACAGCGGTCATCAAGCCGTACCAGCTCGACGCCGTCAAGGAGGCGCTCCACGTGCTCGGGGTCGCCGGTATGACGGTCGGCGAGGTACAGGGGTACGGCCGGCAGAAGGGGCACACAGAGGTGTACCGGGGGGCCGAGTACACGGTGGAGTTTGTTCCGAAAATCCGGATTGAGGTCGTGACAGACGAGATCGACGTCGAGAAGGTCGTCGACTCGATCGTGACCGCGGCCCGAACTGGCAAGATCGGAGACGGCAAGGTCTGGGTCACCCCTGTCGAGGACGTCATCCGGGTCCGGACCGGTGAACGCGGCCTCGACGCTCTCTGACCCAGCTGACAGCGGGAGGCTTCCCATGGTGGGGCGGGAGGACATCGGGGAAGCCGTCCGATCGCAGCGCGCAGACACCCTTGATGCCTGGCTGGCAACCCTGTTGCCTCCAGGCATCGGTGCTGGAATGGCCCTGGTGGCAGTCGGCGGACTCGGCCGCAGGGAATGCGCTCCGTACGGCGATCTTGATCTTGTCCTGTTGCACGGCGGCGAGCAGACCAGCGAGCGGGCTGACGAGGTCGGCACGGCGCTCTGGTATGCCATCTGGGACGCGAAGTACTCGCTGGACCATTCCACCCGCTCGGTTGAGCAGGCCCTGGCCGTCGGCGAGCAGGATCTCAAGGCGGAGCTGGGAATGCTGGACGCTCGCATGGTCGCCGGAGACGGGGAGCTGTTCTCGCAGTTCCGGTCCCAGGTGCTCTGCCGGTGGCGAGCTGATGCGAGGCGTCGGCTGCCAGCATTGGCGGCGCTGACTCACCGGCGCTGGGAGAGGTACGGAGAGCTGGCGTTTCTGCTCGAAGGCGACATCAAGGAATCGCGGGGAGGGCTCCGGGACTTCGGGGTCCTGCGCGGGATCGGGTACGCGGGGGTCGCGGACGCCGTCCGCCCGGCGGTGAGCGCCGCGCACCGGTTGCTGCTGGACGTCCGGGACGCCCTGCACGCCGTCCGGGGCCGGCGGATCGAACGGCTGCACGCTCAGGACCGCGACGATGTGGCCGCAGCGCTGGGCTACGCGGACGGAGACGCCGTGCTGCGGTCGATCGCAGAGGCTGCGAGGACGACGGCCAATGCGGCGGATGACGCCCTCCGGGCGGCCGCGCGGTGGGCCGGCGCCGGGACGCGCCGTACCCAGCCCGGCATGCAGCGGGGGGTCGAGCGGCCATCTGGGCGTCGGCCTATCGGCAGGGACGTCGTGGAGCACAACGGGGAGGCGATGCTCGCCAGAGTCGCCATCACCCCGAGACCAGAGGACTGCCTGGCCCTGCGCGTCGCTGCCGCTGCGGCGCGGGCCGATCTGCCGATCGCCCGAGCGACGCTCGAATGGCTGGCCGCGTTCGCCCCTCCGCTGCCGGATCCCTGGCCGGATTCTGCGCGTGACGCGCTGTTCACGCTGCTGGGCAGCGGGCGTCCGCTGATCGAGACCTGGGAGGCGTGTGACCGCTATGGTCTGGTGACCGCCTGGATGCCGGAGTTGGCCAGGGTGCGGAGCTTGCCCCAGCACAATCCGGTGCACCAGTTCACTGTCGATCGGCACATGGTCGAGGCGACCTGCCGCGCGGCGGAGCTGACCCGGGAGGTCAGCCGTCCAGATCTGCTGCTGCTCTCGGCGTTGCTGCACGATATCGGCAAGGGGCTACCAGGGGACCACAGCGTTGTTGGAGCCCCGATCGCGGCGACGATCGCGCAGCGGATCGGGCTGCCACCCCAGGACGTCGAGGTCGTTGAGCGGGCGGTTCGATTGCATCTGCTGCTCCCGGAGATCGCGACGCGGCGGGATCTGGGCGACCCATCGACCATCGCGACGGTCACCAGTGCGGTTCATGACCGATCCACCCTGGCCATCCTGCATGCGCTGGCGCGGGCGGACGCCGCGGCGACCGGCCCGGCGGCGTGGTCGACCTGGAAGGGCCGCCTGATCGCCGACCTGGTGCGCCGGGCCGATCGGGCGTTGGGTACCGGGGTGATCTGCGAGCCTGCGAGACCGACCCACGAATGCGTCGATTGGGCGAGCCTTCCAGTCATCATGATCGAGGCCGACCGGGTCAAGGTGGTCGCCCGCGACGCCCCGGGCCTGCTTGCCTCGATCGCAGGCTGCCTGGCGGTGCATCGGCTCGACGTCGTTGCGGCCAACGCGAGCACTAGCGACGGGATCGCCGTCGTGACCTGTGCGGTGCAGTCACGCTTCGGTCGGGTCGCCGAGTGGGGCCCGTTGACGGCCGACCTGCGCCGGGCACTACGCGGTGATCTTGACATCGCGGCCCGTCTGGCGGCCCGGACAAGATCGCAGGGGCAGGGGGCGCGGTGGCTGAGGCCGCAGGGGCAGGGGCCGCAGGGGCAGGGGCAGGGGCCGCAGGGGACTCGCCAGCAGGCGGGACCCAGGATCCTGTGGCAGCCAGCGACGGGCGCGACCATCCTGGAACTGCGCGCTGCCGACTCCGCTGGGCTGCTCTACCGTGTCACCCGGGCACTCGGCGAGGCCGGGGCCGTTGTCAGGGCCGCGCGTATCTCGACCCTGGGGGCGGATGTCGTCGATGCGTTCTATCTCGTCGGTGAGGCGGGCTGGTGGGCGGACCCGGACCGCCGCAGGACGATCGAACAAGCGGTCGTCGCCGCGGCTGTCGACGCTTCTGCGAGCAGTGCGGCTACCCTTGCAGAGGCGTCGACCCGGCGCGTGCAGTGAGCGATTGCGACGATCAGGGATGAACTGCGGTGTTTGACACGCTGAGTGACCGCCTTTCCGGCATCTTTGCCAGGCTGCGGACCAAGGGGAGGCTCACCGAGGCCGACATCGACGCGACGGCGCGGGAGATCCGGCTCGCCCTGCTGGAAGCCGACGTCGCGCTCTCCGTCGTCAAGGCATTCGTCTTCCGGCTCAAGGAGCGGGCCAGGAGCGCTGAGGTGTCGGAGGCCCTTAATCCGGCGCAGCAGATCATAAAGATCGTTCACGAGGAGCTGATCGCGGTCCTTGGAGGCGAGGCGCGCCGCCTCAGGTTCGCCAAGCAGCCGCCCACCGTTGTCATGCTCGCTGGTCTTCAGGGCGCGGG
>JAFGOK010000368.1 GCA_016926535.1 Micromonosporaceae bacterium
ACCCCCGGACAACAACCACTCACATCGATAATCTTATTGGCGGCGAGGCACGAAGCGGCGCAGCGAAGCCGGCAAAACCACCCACGGGCGGCGACCCACCCACGGGCAGCAAACTCCATCACGCACAGCGACCCCGCCAGCGAACACCGCGCCCAACGGCGAACGACACCGAATGTCACCCGGCACCCGGCACCCACCGGGCAGGCCGAGAGAAGCACCCAGTCGCCGACGTCCCCACCCCAGGCCAACCCAATCCTGGCAGGGCTTCTGCGGACCTGCACTAGATGATCGAGTACATGTACCGCGCGACCCGCATCAGCGCGGAGTCCTTGGGTGATGCGGAGCCCCGTGGGCGTAACAGACCCCTCCAGGCTCCGCACCGCCACAGCACTCCGCACTACTCCGCACTACTCCGCGCTCCAGGCGCCTTCGAGGAGATCCACCGCGCGCGTTCCCGTCGAGTCTCCGTCGGGTTCCCATCGCGTTCCCGTCGAGTTCCGGAGTCCCCCGAGTCCTCGTGGAGTCCCGAAGATCCTCGTCAGTGCGGGGAACGCTCAGATCAGCCGGCGGATGTCCCCGTATGCGCGGTAGAACCCGCCTCGCTGTGACGCGCGGACCTCGGTGACCACATACCTGGCGCGGGGCTCGCGGATATTCTTCGGGAATTGCACCCGCCAGCTGCTGTCGTAGCCGGGAGAGACGACCCGGACCCGGACCTGCCCGCCCTCCTCGAAGCACTCCACGACTACGCCCCCACTGCTGTCATGGACGATGTCGACAGAGGCAGCCGGGGCAACGGCCTCGATCGTGGAAGGCGCTTTGACGTCGACGATCTGCGGAACGCTGCCCTGCTCTGCGGCGCGGATCGCCGCCTCGCTCGCGTCGATACAGGCCAGAGAGCCGTCCGTGGTGACGAGGTACAGGCGTTCGGCGTGGTACTGCATCGAGTAGGCCGAACCGCAGCCGGTGGCGAGTTTCCACAGCCGGGTGCCGGCCTCGTCGAAGCAGTAGACAGAGGAGCAGTTGTCCCCGGCGAAGACGTACCGGCCGTCGTCGGCAGCGGCGCAGGAGTAGACCGCGCCGTCACACTGGTAGACCTTCTGCGGGCTGCCGTCCTTGCCGAACCGGGCCACCTGCCGGGTCGAGGTACCGGCGTAGAGGGTGGTGCTTTCCTGCCAGCCGAAGAGCACCGACCCGGTCGACTGGTGCCAGCGCTGCTGACCGGTGCGCCAGTCGTAGCTGGTCACCCCGCGAGAATGTCCGTGGTGGACAGCCGTGGCATCGCAGCGCACCATCCATCCGGAGCTCCCGCTCCCCTGGCGGCGCCACAGGAACTCGTCCTCGTGGTCGATAGCGCAGACGCCCCCTCCGGAGTCCGAGACGCCGAGCACCCCGTCGTGGATATCGAGCCAGTAAATGTCGATTTCGGGGGAGATCCGGTATGCCAGGTGGGGAACTTTGCCCGAGAGGTCGTAGACGTTGCCGTCGTCGCACCCGGCGTACAGCCACGCGTCGTCGGCGACGATGCACTTGACCCCGTCGGGAAGCTGATACTGCCGAAGGACCTGGGCGTTGTGATCCAGCGTCGTGATGCGACCGGCCTCGTTGCCGACCATGCAGACCTCGTCGTCGATGAAGATGCCGAACGCGGAGGCGCCGGAAGCGTACCGCCACAGCACCGGCGCTGTCCGCGACGCCGGGCGGGTACGGGAGGTCGAGGGAGGGCTGATGATCTGGCGCCGCGTGACTGACCGCTTCTGCCGTGCTCCCTGGACCGCCGGGGCGTATCCCTTGCGGACCTTCTCCCCGATCTTCTTCGCCGCTGTTGCCTTTGCCTTGGCGGCATCTGTGAAGGTCGTCGTCTTGATCTGCCCGGCGTCGCCGATCCTGCCGTACCGGATGGTCATCGTGGCGTCGTCGACCGTCACCTCGTAGAACTTGTGGGCGCCGCCGCCTTCTTCGGACAGTTCGAGGTAGGTCTGCTCCTGGGACATCGACTGGACCTTCCAGTGAGGGGGAGGCACAGCCCGGCGGGACCGCTGTGGTGGCTGGCCCGCCGAACTGTCCGATCCGATGGATCGGTGCGTTGACGGGCACAGCGTAGCGGCGCGGTGCGACAGAACCCGGCAGTCCTTCCGGGCCTAAACTCTGACGATGATGACGTCCCTGGCGTCGACAAACATCATGCGGTGTCCGAACTGGATTTGCACATACCGCATGGTGCCAGTGACCAGGGTGCGGTCACCCGGGCTGGAGCCGTCGAAAGACTTCGCCCGGTAGTACTCCGACGGCACGATGCCAGCGACCGTGTAACGTTGTCCGGCCAGGAACTCGTACTGGAGCGGCGTGATCGGCTGGTACGGGATGGTGGCTGGATATGCGGACCCCTCTGGATATGCTCTGCCATAGACTGGAATGCTGCCTTTGCCGGGCTTGACCATGGCCACAGCAGCCGACGACCGGACCGCCACCCTCGCCGAGGCAGGATTGTGGAACCAGGCCTTCTGCCCGAGGTACCAGATGGCGATCCAGTCCCCGCTGCGGCCTGCCATCGCGTAGCGCTGACCGGCGCTGACTCTGGCCCCAGTGTCAGAGATAGTCATTGTGGACGGATTGCCATCCGGATGGAGGCCGAGGTCAACGACCAGCGGTGAGTCCTCACTGGGGGCGCTGTGCAGCACCACTGCGGATGCCCCGTGTTCCGGGCACGGGCCAGAGCTGGCAGAAGCGCAGTTGACGAACGCGGGGGTGGTCCCAGCGTAGTCCGGGTTGATGATCACGGTTTCGCTGGCGGCCGTCTGCGAGCCGGCCGCGCCGGGGTCGGGGAGCGGGGCGCCGAGCAGGTCGAAGTAGTGCTGCCAGTCCCAGTAGGGGCCGGGGTCCCAGTGCATGGTCTTGACATAGGACGGCGTGATTCCTGGGACGTTGTCGTGGCCGAGGATGTGGGCCCGGTCCAGCGGGATCTCGTACCGGCTGGCGAGGTAGTGCACGAGCTTCGCGGAGGCGCGGTACATGGTTTCGGTGTACCAGGCACCCTGGGCCGCGGCTCGCCCCTCATGCTCGATGCCGATCGACGTAGCGTTGACATACCAGTTGCCGGCCTGCCACGCCGCATCCCTGTGCTTGATGTGCTGGGCGATGTGCCCGTCCGAAGAGCGGATGGTGTAGTGCCAGGACGCGCCCCACGCCGGGTTACGGACCGCGGCGATCGTGCTGTCGTAGCTGCCCTCGGTGTCGTGCAGCACGATGTACCTGAGCTTCTGCTGGGCAGGGCGCTGGGCGAGAT
>JAFGOK010000049.1 GCA_016926535.1 Micromonosporaceae bacterium
AAGGGCTGGCCCGATTTGGCCAGGAGGGGACCACTGGTCTGGAAAGCGCCGCGATTGCCATTGACGCGGTAGCGGGGCAAGCGGCCGACGCCGACCGGCGCCTCGCCGACGCCAGCGCCAGCCCGGCCAGCCAGCACTGGTTGCCGCGACTGCACCTCGCAACGGCTCGGATCCTGGCCATGACCGAGCGGGGTGAAATCGGCGAGCCCTTCGATCAGGCGGTCGCTGACCTCGACAGCATCGTGGACGCTCTCCCCGCGGATGGCATCCGGTGGCGCAGACCGATCCGGCAGCTCCTGTGCCGACCCGACCAGCCGGTCCTGGTGTTCGTGGCCTTCGGGCGGCTGGCCCAGGCCGCTGGCTGCGGCCTGCCGCGCACCCGGCAGCTGGCTACCGCCAAGCAGGCGATCCGAAGGTTGGGTCGCTACGCCAATACGCCGCTGCTCCGCGCCAACCACCAGCTGGCCCTGGCCTGGCTCGCCCAACTGGAGGGCAACCAGCGGCGAGCCCTGCGCCATTGTTCCAGAGCAGAATCCTGGTTGAGGGCCGAGTATGCCCCTCTGGCCGCGTTCGAAGTCGCCCGGCTCAGGGCACGGGTCCTGACCGACCTTGGCCAGCTCGCCGCTGCCACAGACCAGGCCCGCTCCGCCCTCGCCCTGGCCGACGCCTATCGCTGGGGGGCGCGCAGGCGACGGATTTCGGTAAGCTTCGACCTCAGTGGCCTGACCAGCTACCACCACGGCCCGTACGGCCCCAGCGGCCCCAGCGGCACCGGCGGGGACGGCGGCAGCGACCCCAGCCTCGCCGGCCGCCGGCTCGCCGCGCTTCAGCAGGTCAGTCTGGCCACCTGCCGGGTCCTGGACCCCGACGATCTGGTACGGGTGACCCTCGACGAGACCATCCGCATCATGTCGGCCGAACGCGCGCTCCTCTTCCTCTCCGACCACCACCATCTCCGGCCCCACCTGGGACGTGACGCCGCCGGCCACGACCTTCAGGACGTCACGGGGTTCAGCGCGACGCTCGTCGACCACGTCCGGGACAGCGGCGAGGTCCTCGTGGTCACCGGCAGCGAAGAAGGCCTCGCCCTGGGATCGGCGAGCATGGCCGCCTACGGCCTGCGTAGCATCATGATCGCCCCACTGTCGCTGGAGGGTCGGTTCCTCGGTGCGGTCTACCTCGACAGCCGCGTCGCCAAGGGCATCTTCACCACCGACGACGCTGCCCTCCTCGCCGCGATCGTCGGCCACATCGCCCTCGCGCTGGAAACCACCCGGACCATCCAGCTAGAACAGGCTATCCACAGCGAACGTGAACGTCGCGACATCGCCGAACGCCTGCACCATGCGATGACCGCACTCGCTGAACCGAGCTCGCCAACGACCGTGCTGCACCGCCTCCTTGAGCAGCTCCTGCGCCTTCTGCCCGGGGAGCAAGGATGGTTGCTGTGCCAGGAAGGCGATCACTTCCAGATCGTCGCCCATCGGTCCACCCAGCTGCCCTCGCCGGAAGCGCCCGACCCTGGCAGCCTGGTCCCAGCCGACGAGTTGCTCACCACGGTTCTCAACGCCGACCAGGTCGCCCAGGGCACGGCCGCCCAGGCGTCCCCAGGAGGACTCGTGGGCGACGACCGGCCCTGGATCGCGCTCCCGGTCACCGCCGGAACCGGCCAGCGCGGCGTCGTCGTTCTGGCCGGCGCCGAGCGGCAGACCTACCACCGACCCCAGATCGCCGTCGCGGTCGTCCTGGCCCGTCACGGCATGACCGCCTACGACAACGCTTGCCTGATCAACCAGCTGCGGCAACTGGCCACCGTTGACGAGCTGACCGGAGCCGCGAACCGCCACGATTTCTTCACCCGGGCCACCGTCCTGTTCGACCACGCACACCAGCAGCAGCGGCCGCTGACGGTCATGATGATCGATCTTGACCATTTCAAACAGGTCAACGACACCTACGGCCACCAGACCGGCGATCAGGTGCTGCTCGTGACCGCCCAGCGCCTCCGCTCAGCCGTGCGGACCACGGATCTGCTGTGTCGCTATGGAGGCGAGGAGTTCGCCTTGGTCCTCCCCAACGCCGATCCGGCCGATGGCGTGGTTGCCGAACGCATCCGCCATTCCTTCAGCGCAGCGCCCATCGATACTGACGCGGGACCCGTCTTGATCACGGTCAGCATCGGAGTCACCAACCTCGCCGCCAGCGACCACGACCTGCGGACGGTACTCGCCCGCGCCGACACCGCCCTCTACCAAGCCAAAGCGTCCGGCCGCAACTGTATCGTGACAATCCGTGAGGAATAGCCGCCCGGACGATCTTGGTGATTATCGTTCCTGCTTCACGGGTCCGCGCCTGGACAAATCAGGATCTTACAACTCCTTCATACGCATTGGGGTGCCGACGAGGTATCCTGGTCGATTCGAGGCGTGGCAGAGACTCAGGTCGGTTCCTGTCCCCAGCAGTAGCAGCGCCAACGTCTCCGCCAACGCTTATTCAATCGCTGCATCCAACCAACGAGTTGATCGTACTCACAGTGAGTAGATAATTTGTCGTCGGGCCCTTCTGGGGGCCCAGAAGCTGATTGACCGAAAAGCAGATCACGATTAGTCTTACATTAAGACAATGTCTATTGTCGAATCATATCTAGCCTATGGGGAAAGATACATGAGACGAAAAATTCGACATATCGCTATGACGATTGTCACTGTTCTGGCCACGCTTCCAGCTATCCTCATGGCCCCTGCACCTGCGCAGGCCGCAGCGGCACCCACCACCTCGCCTACCCCTGCCTCGCGTTACTTCACGACGAACATCGAAGCTATCGGCTGCGCCTCGGGCTACGTCTGCGCCGTGGTCCCCTATGGGGACGGGGTGTATGTGTTTAAATTCTACACCTATGGCACCTATTACCTGAGCAATTGGTACGGCACGGGCTTCGTTACCAATAA
>JAFGOK010000369.1 GCA_016926535.1 Micromonosporaceae bacterium
ACCGTTTCCGTGAGACCGCCGACTCACGGGAAGCACCGTCACACACAGCTACTTTGCCCCTGGTGACAGCTTCGTTAACGGCACCCCAGGTCCGCGACCACTCACCCAGCCCAAGGCCACACGCACCGCAGCCGCCCACCGGCCGGCACCCACCGCCCACCAGCATCGGCTTCGCCGATAGCCTCCGGCGGCCAGCGTCCCGCCGCTGGACCGCGGCGCCTCGCCGGCGAGGCAGGCTCTGGGATGGGGGCCAACAACACCACACCAACGGCCGCCGTCGGTCCCGGACCCCGACCCATCCCGTCGCCTGCCACAAGGGCAATCACGCCGGGCGCCCAGGCGCAAGCAAACCCCGCTTGCACCCGAACACCCAGCGTGATCGATCAAGATCAGGCGACGGGATGGGTCTCACCCCCGCACCCTGGTAAAAACCCACCCCAAAAACCCAAGATCAAAAACAAAATACCAGGTCAGGATTACCGTAGAGCTTGCCAAGTGTGCTAGAATTTTAGGTATGAAGGCGGGGGGACGGCAAGCCCCAGCCTCCGACCACCCATCGAGCCAGGGACGGACATGAACGCGACGATCACCGTACGGGCCTACCTCAACACCACACAGGACGCCAACGGCCTACCACTGGGCATGCTCGACGGCTACCAGCCCGGACACGAACTCACCCTCGTGTTCGAGACCACGGCGCCCGCCACCGACGACGACCTCACCGTCTGCGAGCAGGTATTCCGCCTGCTCAACGTCGGCGACGACCCCGAGTTCGGCACGCCCGACCCGCGAGCCCTCGAATACCGCTTCAAGGGCCACCGCTCACTGTCGGTCGGCGATGTCGTTGACGTCGACGGCCGGTACTACGCCTGCGCCCGCTTCGGATTCACCGCGATCGACACCCCCCACGCCGCCAGCTGACCAACCGTCCCGAAAGGCCCCACCATGACGATCATCCTCGACGCCCAGCCCACGACCGTCTACCTCGGCACCTGCGCCCCCTGCCGCCGCCCCGTCCGTGCCCGCAACGACCAGGCCACCACCCGATACCTGCGCCTGACCTGCCCCGAATGCCACCGAACCGTCACCGGCGAACGCCTGCACGCCACCACCAACGCCGACCCCTGTCACGGCCGGTGCATGGGCGCCACCGGCCCCGCCTGCTCCTGCTCCTGCGGCGGAGATAACCACGGCAGACTCTGGGAGTACCAGAGCGAGATGACGGAAACCGCCCTCGCCGCCTACCGCGCCCGCATCGCCGAGCAGGAAGCCGCCGCCGCCCGCCGCGCCCAGGCCGCCGCCGCCCGCCGCCGCGCCACCTTCCAGACATGGGCCGACCAGCACACCGACGTGATCACCTTCCTTGGCGACGGCAGCCAGTTCGACGCCATCAGCGACGACCCGAGCGACTTCCTGTCCGACATGGCCCACGCCGTCAACCGCCACCAGACCCTCACCGACAACCAGGCCGCCGCCGTCATCCGATGCCGCAACGCCCGCCAGCGCATCGCCACCCGCCGCGCCGAGGACGCCGCCAACGCCCGCCCCGTCCCCACCGGCGAGGCCGTCACCATCACCGGAACGATCATCTACGCCGACGCCAAAGACAACCCCTACGGCCCCGGCGTCCGCCTCACCATGCTCGTCAAAGGCGATGGCTGGAAGGTATGGAGCACCATCCCCCGCGCGATCATGCCCAACACGACCACCGTTCATTGGCGCGACCAGGTCAAAGGCCGCCGCATCCAGTTCACCGCCGACGTCACCGCCAAGCCCGACAACCCCACCGAGGGCACCGCCAAACGCCCCCGCAAGGCAACAATCCTCACCGAAGCCCAGGTGGCAGCAGCGTAGCAAGTGTGCTAGAATTTTATATGTTGGTTCGGGGGGTGTCAGCCCCCCGACTACCGAAAGGGGTTGTCGTGCCCTACGCGCACGAACTGAAGGCCGGGCAGGTGATCCGCCAGCACCGGACCGGCACCCTCATGCACATCGAGCACATCGACGTGTACGACGTCCAGGACCAGGGGATGACGCTGCCCACCGCCACCATCACCGGCCACGGATGCCACACCGGAGACCCGCTGTCGTCGACCCACTCCGCCAACGTGTTCATCGTCGAGGAGGTACCCGCCGGATCCATCGTGGCCTACCACGGCAGCATGACCGACCACCACGACCTCTACCGGGTCGCCGGCCGGTGCACCTGCCCCGCCTGCGACCACGAGACCAACCGCCACCGACCCACCTACCAGCTCACCAGCCAGCGCCGAAACGCGCAGATCCAGCACGTGCGCCGCGCCAGCCTCACCATCATCCGCGCCGCATGCGACCACTGCCCGACCACCGCCGACCTGCCCGCCCCCACCCTCACCATTTAGCGTGCTAGAAATTTAGGAGAAGCCGTGCCCGTCGACACCCTCACCGCCCCAGAGCGCCAGTGGTTGACCCGCCTGGAGACCGTCACCATCACCGAGCCCGGCAACCCCGGTGCCGAGTGCGGATTCACCACCGAGGCCCGCAACGTCGCCCGAACGGTCTGCCGCGCCCTGCGCGGTACCCAGTGGCGAGCCGAGGCCCGCGCCCCCTACTGGCCGCACCCCGCCAACGAGATCCACGCCCAGATCGTGATCGTGGTCGACCGCCGATGGATCATCACCTTCACCCACCGAGTACCCGCCCACACCGACCGCGACATGTTCACCCTGACCGTCAACGGCCGCCCCGTCCCCTACCACCGCAACACCGGCGACCTGCCCTTTCACCCCGAGGTCATCGCCGCCAACGTCCGCCGCCACGTCACCGGTACCACCTTCACCGGCGGATGCACCAGCCTGACATGCACCAGCACCCCCACCGTGGCGACCTACGGACGCGCCGCCTACTGCGCCGAGCACGCCGCCCGGTACGCGGAAACCGGCCGATGACAGGTCTTCCCCCAGCTTGACAAGCGTGTTAGAATTTTAAGTATAAGCCACGAGGAACCCGAGCCCCTCCACCCGAACGGAGACCCCGATGCCCCGCAAGCCCGCCGGCCGCAAGTCCACCCGCCGCACCAGCCGCTACACCCCCGAGGAGATCGCAGCGTGGCGCCAGCGCGACCGCGACGTCATGAACCGGTCGACCGAGTACCTCGAAGATGGCCCGAGCGTGCGCCGGTTCGCCCGCAACGCCACCGACGGCCAGGTGTCCGCCCGCATCCTCGGCTACAGCCTGCGCAACCAGATGCTCTTGGAGCGGCAGGCCGAGGAGCACGGGTTCCGGCTGACCGACGTGGACACCCTGCGCGGATGGCGCGACCGTGGCCGCAAGGTCCGCAGGGGTGAGACCGGCCTGCGCCTGATTCGGCCGGTCGGCAAGGACACCAAGGACGCCGACCCAGATGCGAGCCCCACCGAGGAGCCCGAGCGCGACGAGGACGCCGAGGACCGCGACGACAGCACCGAGGACGAGCCCAAGGTCAAATTCCGCACCGGTGTCGTGTTTGACATCGCCCAGACGGACGCCACCGAACCCGAGGACACCGACGCGTGCCCGCAGTGCACCGCCGAGGCCGGAGAGCCCTGCCACCCCGGATGTATCTGCCCCGCGTGCCTCGGCGTCGACGACCAGGCCGCCGCAGAGACCCTCTGGAACAACCTCTACGAGCAGATCACCAAGGCCGGGTACGCGATCGACTGGCCCGCCACGGCCGCCAACCTCGCCGGACAGCGCGTGCGCGTCGACCACGACGCCCACACCGTGTACGCCGAGCTCGGCGCGACCGCCGACGACCCGGACGCGGTCGGCGAGTTCGCCGCCGCCCTCGCGGAGATCGTCACCCGCGCCGACCGCGCCGCCGAGACCCGCCGCGCCGAGCGCAAGGCCCTGCGCGCCCTCACCGCAGCGCCCGCCACCGTCTAGCGTGCTAGAAATTTAGGCAGGGGGAGGGAACCCCTCCCCCTGCCTCCCGGACCAGCTCAGGAGGCCCCACCCCATGACCGACACCGACCAGAACCGACAGAAGATCCTCGCCAAGATCACAGCCTGCCTCGCCCTCGCCGAACACGGCGCCACCCCCGCAGAACGCGAGACCGCCGCCGCCAAGGCCGCCGCCCTCATGGCCCGCCACAACATCGACCAGGCCCAGGCCCGCGCCAGCCGAGGCGAGCAGCCCGAAGAACTCACCATCTTCCCGTTCGCCGTCTCCGGCGACGACGGCCACGGCCGAGCCCGCGCCAGCCTGGCCATCAAGGTCGCCGAGGCCATGGGATGCCGAGGCATCCACAAGCCCGCCCCCGCCGGCCGCCCCTACACGGCCATCATCACCGGCCCCACCTCCGACGTACACAGCCTGCGCCTGCTCCTGCCGCTCATCGTCGCCCAAGCCCACTACGCCGCAGCCCACCACGGCACCCCCGCCGAGCGCCGCCGCCGCACCTACCTTCCCTCCTTCCTTCTCGGCTACGGCGCCACCGTCGCCCAGCGCATCACCGCCCGCCGCCGCCCACTGTTCGACGAGACCACCAACCCCGGTACCGCCCTCATCCTCGCCGACCGCGCCAGCCGCCTTGACGCCCTCATCGCCGAACGCTTCGGCACGCTCACCGACCTCGCACGCCCCCGAGTCCGTGACGACGCCATCGCCGCCGGAGTCATCGCCGGCCGCAGCGCCGACCTCGGAGACCCCGGCATGAACGCCACCGCCGACCGCCCCGCCCTCACCGGGTAGCCGCCGGTTTCGGGTTCGGGGCGCGTCGAGCGCCCCGAACCCGAGCGGGGCGCTCACGCGCCGCCCCCGCACCCCCGGC
>JAFGOK010000050.1 GCA_016926535.1 Micromonosporaceae bacterium
CCGTCCTGGACGCCCTGGTTGCTGCTGGCCGTGAGCCAACTGGTGTACGCCTGCGCGGACATTAGTTTCTACATCGCGCACTACCTGATCGGGTCGACGGCCTTTCCTTCCCTGCCCGATGCGCTGTACCTGGGGCATTACCCGCTGGCCGTCGCAGGGCTCATCCTGCTGATCCGCAGAAGGGCGCCAGGATGCGACCTGCCGTGTCTTGTGGACGCCGCGATGCTGGCGGTCGCTGCTGGACTGGTGCTGTGGCTGGTGCTGATCGGGCCGCAGTCTCGGGCGGAGATGACCCTGATCGCTAAGGTCACGACGGTGGCCTATCCGGTGATGGATCTCGCCCTGCTGGCCGTCGGCCTGCGACTGGTCCTCGGTCCGGGCCGGCGATCCGCCTCGTTTTTCCTGCTCTGCGGGTACCTGGCGGCCATTTTGACGGCGGACACGCTCTACAGCCTCCAGCAGCTCCACGGCAACTACCTGGTCGGCAACTACCTGGATCTCCTGTGGCTGACCGGCAACCTTCTGCTCGGTGCCGCCGCCCTGCATCCGACCGCGCGTCATCTCGGGATGCCGCCCCAGCGGGAGGAGCAGTGCTTCAGCCCGCTGCGGATGGCCGCGGTGACAGCCGCCGGCCTGATCGGGCCGGTGACGCTCATGGCCGATGAACCGCCCTATCGCCGGGTGGATGTCGTCGTGACGGCCGGCTGCTGTGGCCTGCTGTTTCTGCTGGCAGTCGTGCGGATGTACGGTCTGTTCGCGGAGCAGCGGCGGATCGCGGTGACCGATGAGCTCACCGGCCTCTCGACCCGCCGCTCGTTTCAGACCCGGCTGGCAGCAGAGGAAGCCCGCCTGAAACGGGGGAGCGACGGCGTCGCGATCTTCATGATTGATGTTGACCATTTCAAGCGGATCAATGACGAGTACGGGCATCCGGCGGGAGACCGGGCACTCGCTGAGATCGCCGACCGGCTGCGGTCCGTCGCCGATCCCGGCGACCTGCTCGCCCGGTACGGCGGCGAGGAGTTCGCCCTGCTGATGACGGCCGTGCCGGCAGAGGACGTGCCGGCGATGTGCGAGCTGGTCCGGCGGCGAGTCGCGGACCATCCCATCCAGCTGGAGGCTGGCCTCAGCGTCCGGGTGACTGTCTCCATCGGCGCGGCCAGCCATCCACTGCACGGAAACACGACGAACGACTTGGTCCAGGTCGCGGACAAGGCCCTGTACTGGGCGAAGGCCCGCGGCCGGGACCGTGCGGTGGTCGGCTTCGTTCCCCAGCGGGAGGCGGAGTGCGACTCCGCGCTCCAGCTGCCGGTGACGGAACTCAGCCGCTCGGACTGACCTCTGGCTGTCCTGGCTGCTTTGGCTGTCCTGGCTGCTTCGGCGCTGCCATTTCCGGGCGGCCGGAGATGGCAGCAAGCGTGTTCCAGAACCTCAGCTCGTAGTGCTGCAGCAGCCGGCTGTAGCGCAGGGCGTTGTCGAGCGACCGCCCCTGGCAGAGTGCCGCCCGGACCGCCGCAAGGGCAAGGGCCTCCAGGTCGGGGGCAGGTTCGGCGAAGAAATCGAAGAAACCGCATGCCTCGTCGTCGAAGGAGTACCGTTGCCGCAGGGCCGAGGCAACGGCGGAGCAGTACCTGCCCCAAGCGGCGAAGTTCGCCAGCATGGCCAGGCTGGCCTCGATCGGGTCGGCGTTGAGCGCCAGCCACGCGACCGAGGCCGGGTAGCCCTGGCATCCGGCCCGCGGCTGGTAGGCGGCGAGGTCGTCGTCGGTCCACCCGCAGGCGGTGATGAACGCCGGCAGTGTGGCGCGGGCGAGCCCCTCACCCTGGGCGAGACTGGTGTAGAAGCCGATGGCGGATTCATCGACCGAGCGGGCACCGAGGATGAGGAAGGCCCGGCGGTCGCTGTCGATAATGGATAGCTCTTCGGCGCCGAGAGCCGCCAGGGCCGCCAGCGGCGCCCGTCCTCTCGTAACGAGTGGGACGAACCGGTTGTCGTCGTCGAGTGGGGCCAGCGCTGCCTGGATGGCTTCGAGTAGCTCTGTCGCGGGATCGGACATCGTACTCCTTTCACTGCAGAGAGTTACGTATCAACATATGATCGTTAATTGATCTTGGAAGCGAAACATCTGGACGGGGGATGCTGTACCGCCTGAAATCGGGGCAGGGGTGGCCGAGTGGTGCGGTGCCCTCGTCTCCGGAAACCTGCTGATCGTTGCTCGGATTTCCGACACGGCAACGTAATTTTCATTCATGGATCTGCCTGAGATCGGGTGTCGGGGGATATCCGGGGATGGCGGAGTGGTGGTTTTGTGCCCCCTGATGTTAGTCGAAATATGGATAAAAAGGTTACGGTTGTGCGGGCGGTACCCACGCCATGACTTTCCGGAAACTGTTGACCTCTCGGCCGGACTTCCAAATACTTGGGTCCACTTCCATGGGTTTCGATCATGTGGGTCGCGGTCGCCGGTGGCTTCGGCGACCGGGTGGGCGGCTGCCTGGCACTCGGCCCCGTGGGAGTCTTCCGCCGTTCCGGTCAGCGTTCCAGGGAGGAGCAGACATGACCGACGAATCGACCCGTGGGGGCAAGCGCCGCACCATGGGGATCCGGGGGCGCACCGCTGTTGTGATCGGTGCCGTCTCGGTGCTGGCAACGGCAGGGGCCGTCGCCATCTCGGGGATCTCGAGCGCCGCCGAATCGACCCTCGGCGGCGCCGCGGCCCTCAGCGGCCGCTACTTCGGCACCGCCATCTCCGCCAGCAAGCTCAGTGACTCGGCCTACACCACGATCGCCAACCGCGAGTTCAACATGGTGACCGCCGAGAACGAAATGAAGATCGACGCCACCGAGCCGAGCCAGAACTCGTTCAACTTCACCGCCGGTGACCAGGTCTACAACTGGGCCGTGCAGAACGGCAAGAAGGTCCGTGGCCACACCCTGGCCTGGCACTCCCAGCAGCCGTCCTGGATGCAGAACATGAGCGGCACCGCCCTGCGTAACGCCATGATCAACCACATTCAGAAGGTTATGGCCCATTACAAGGGCAAGATCTATGCCTGGGACGTCGTCAACGAGGCGTTCGACGACAGCACCGGCGGGCGTCGCCAGTCCAACCTCCAGGCCACCGGGGACGACTGGATCGAGGTCGC
>JAFGOK010000370.1 GCA_016926535.1 Micromonosporaceae bacterium
CTGGCGGATACCGTCGCGCTGGCCTGGCGGACCAGGGCTCCGGCGTGGTACGGGGAAGGTCTGGTACGTGCGAATTCTGATCTGCAACTGGAAGGACCTGGCCCATCCGGCGGCCGGAGGCGCGGAAGTCTACGTCGAGGAGATCGCGCGACGGTGGGTCGGCACCGGACATGATGTCACGCTGCTGTGCGCCGCGGTGCCAGGGCTTCCGGTCGAGCAATCCGTCCACGGAGTCCGGGTGGTACGGCGGGGAGGCCGCTACGGCGTCTACCGGGCAGCCCGGGCGTACTACCGGAGGGAAGGCCGGGGGCACTTCGACGTCGTGATTGACGCGGTGAACACGAGGCCGTTTGGCTGTGTCTCGTGGGTGGACGACGTCCCCGTGGTCGCGCTGATTCATCAGCTGTGCCGGGAGATCTGGTTCAGCGAGACGCCGCTGCCCGTCGCGCTGGTTGGCCGGTTTCTCCTCGAACCCCAGTGGCTGAGGGCGTACCGGGATACCCCGGTGCTGACCGTCTCGCCATCGAGCAGGGCTTCGCTGCTCGACGCTGGTCTTCGCAAGGTCGAGGTCGTACCGGAGGGAGTGAGCCGCCGGCCCCGCCCCCCGGTCGCGCGGGAGTCTGCTCCCACCATCGCGTTCCTCGGCCGGCTGGCGGCCAACAAGCGCCCTTGGGACGCGCTTGCCGCGTTCACCCTGATCCGCGAGCGGATTCCAGAGGCGCGGCTGTGGTTCATCGGCGACGGACCCGAGCGCACGGCCCTTGCCTCAACCGGGCAGGCGGGGGTGCGCCTGTTCGGTCGCGTCAGTTCCCAGCAGCGGGACGAGTTGCTGGCCCGCGCGCATGTGCTCGTCATGACGTCGGTGCGGGAAGGTTGGGGGCTGGTGGTCGACGAAGCGGCGGCGATGGGAACCCCCACCGTCGGCTATGACCGGCCGGGGCTGCGGGACTCCATTCCGGCTGCGGGCGGCGTGCTGGTGCCTCCCCGCCCGCGGGCCTTGGCCGAAGCGGTCATCGCCCGGCTGCCGGGCTGGTGCGCGGCTCCAGCGACCGTGGGCTGGCAGGGCGGAGCGAACGACTGGGACAGCGTGGCGTCCACCGTGCTGGATCGCGTCAGCTCGGTGACCGGCTGCGGCCGGCCCGGCCGGCTGAACCTCCGGTAGGGACAGATGATTGTGCGGTGGCGGGTGGCGGATTGCCAGGTCCGCCGAGGCCTCGGGTATGCCGGGCCCGTCCTCGTGGCGGCGGCGGTGACCACGACCTGGTTCACGCCCGGCCGCTTTTTCGCTGCGGGGGACGTGCCGCCGTACTTGCGGGCCAACCTGGCCGGTGAGCTTGCCGGACTCTGGAATCACCAGATCACCGGGGCTGGATCGAGCTCGTACGCCGTGACGCAGGCCTTGGACGTCGGATTGCTGGCGTTGGCCGGTCTGGTCGGGGCCTCTCCGGCAACCGCCCAGCAAGTCCTGTATGCGCTGGCCAGTGGCCTGGCGGCCTTCGGGGCGGCCTACCTGGCCGGCGCGTGGGTCTCCCACCCGATCGCGCGGGCCGTTGCCGGGCTGCTCGGTGCGTTCAACGTGTTTCTCCTCGTCAGCTATCCCAACGTGCTGCCGGCCATAGCGGTGGGGCTGATCGGGATGCTGGTCGGGATGGTGGTTCGCGCGGGCCTTGGCCGAAGGATCACGCCCCTGGGCCTCGGCCTGGCCACCCTGCCTGCCTCCTACCTGGCGCAGAACCCACCGCTGGTCGCCATGACCGCGGTGACGGTGGTCGCGGCGGTGCTGGCGAGCAGGTTCATGGCCCGGCCGGGCTCGACCCGGAGGGTGCTGGTACTGCTGCTGCGGGCAGTGCCCTGGGCGGTGGCATTGCATTGCTGGTGGCTGGTGCCCTGCGGGTACACGCTCTTCACCGCCGACAGTGGAAGCGTGATCACTGCGATGACCGACCCGACCGCGTGGTCGTGGACCCAGGTCAGGTCAGGGATTGCGAATGTCCTGACTCTCAATACCCACTGGGGATGGGATCACCCGGCGTACGTCCCGTATGCCGCCGAGATGGATGCCGGAGGTTGGAGGGCCCTGCGCTGGGCGCCGCTGGCACTCGCTGTGACGGGCGTGTTGATCGCGGAGCGTCGCCTGCGGGCGACGGCTTGGGCGCTCGCAGCTGCGGTGGTGCCGCTGGCCGTGCTGGCCAAGGGCTTGCATCCACCGCTGGAGTCGGTGAACCGCTGGTTGTATCAGCATGTTCCGGGCATGTGGTTGCTGCGCGAGCCGATGAGCAAGGTGGGGGTGCTGCTGGTACTGACCTACGTCGCGCTCGCCGGGATCGCCGTTTCGCGGTTGTGCGTCCATCAGGCAAGTGCCTGGAATCGGCCCGCGTCGCAGGGGGCAGTGCTGCTGCTGGTACTCGCGGCCCTGGCATACCCGTGGCCGCTTTGGACCGGTGCGGTCGCCAATGACGGCCAGCGGACTCCCCCCGCGGCCAGGGTCGCGGTGCCGGCGGGCTGGCAGCGCCTAGCCGACCATATCAATGCTGATCAGGAGGCGGGGAAGCTGCTCATTCTCCCGCTCAATCCGTACTACCAGATCAGCACGAGCTGGGGGTACTACGGCGTGGACACCGTGCCTGCGCAGCTGGTTCGCCGGCCGGTGCTGCAACGTCTGCCGGGGGGCTACTTCAGCCCGTTCGCAGAGGTGGACGCACTCCTGACCGGAATCGAGACCTCGCTGGCGGCTGGGGACACCCGGGACGTGCCGGGCAGGTTGCGCGCGCTGGGGGTCACCCAGGTGCTCGTGCGGCACGACCTGGTCATCACCCCGCATGTGACTCCCCAAGCCGATGCCGAAACGATTGAAGCGGCCCTGAGGCGAATGCCCCAGCTCGTTCCGAGGGCCAGCTCTCCCCTCGGCAACCTGTATGCCTACGTCGGCACCACTGGGCCGGTCCAGCTCCAGAGCGGGTTGGTCAGCCAGGTCGGGGACAGCCCTGAGGCAACGGCCGCCGCCGTCGCGACCTTGGACGTCGGGGAGGTCCTGACCACGGACCGGAGCAGGCCGGCATCTGGGGTGATCTGGCGGCTCGGGACCGGAGTGAGGACAGGAACACAACGATTCGTGCTGCAACGGGCTGGCGAGTACAGCCTCACCCGATCGCTTGACGCCGCGGGTGGCTATCGGGCTGCCGTCGCCAGCGACGGCAGCAGTGGGCTTGGATTGAGGCTGACCGACGCCGAGAGAATCCTGGTCGACGGCCAGCCAGCAGAGCCCCGACCACCATTGTGGATCCCGTTGACCAGGTCGGATCCCACCGTACTGGTCGTGGACGGCCGTACCCAGGCCGTCGGGGACGAGGTGCTGGTCGGATCGCAGACCATGATCGAGGTCTATGCCGGTGGGGCGCCCAACGACGGGCGGGGCGCTCTCGGGACACCCAACGGCGGCCCGCGGGTGGACCCGCAGCGGATAGGGGCGGCGGTGCTGGCGGCGGTGGCCGGGCCCGCGACGACCCTGAACCTGGACGCTGGCGAGCACAGCATCACGGTTGACCGCTCGCCGCTGGACTCGGCAACCACCGCCAGCCCTCTGCTGCCATGCCCGGTCCCGGCCGGGGGCTCGCTCGTGCGCCAGCCGGATGGGGCCGTCGAGCTTTCCGCAGGGGAGGGCAGCGCGTGTGCGCGCACCGAATCATCTCCCCGGGCCGCAACAGGCGACTACCTGCTCGAACTGGAGTACCGAACCATCGAGGGAGCATCAGCCCGGGTCTGCGTGTGGCAGGATGGCCCGGACCGCTGCGCTGACCTGCCAGAACTTCGACGCTCGCATACCTGGCAGCGGCTGGCCGCGTCCGTCCAGGCAGAGCCAGATGCGCAGGCCGTTGCGGTCTACCTCTTCGCCGATGGTCGGGTCGCCGAGCGGACCAGGGTTGCCTACCGCAATGTCAGGCTCACTCCGGTGGCCGTGACGACCCTGAAGATCAGCCAGGTGGCTCCGCTGGGCGCCACGACCGCCAGCGGGACGGCGCTGAGCCTCCTGCGGTCGTCGTCCGCGGCGTATACGGCGCGGATTCAGGGGGCCTGCGGCCCGTTTGTTGTGACCCTTTCCGAGTCATTTGCTCCGGGATGGCGGCTGCGGGGTCTGCCGTCCGGTTGGCGGGCCACCCACTTCCGAGCGAA
>JAFGOK010000051.1 GCA_016926535.1 Micromonosporaceae bacterium
CTCGCAGCGTCGCTGCCTGCACCCGGGAGAAGGCCAGGGGAGGGTCGTCGGCGACGTTGACCACGCACAGGCCGTGCGGGCGCAGGATCCGGGCCAGCTCGGCGGCGAACTGGGCCGTTGCGACGTCCAGCGACATCTGCACCCCCTCGTAGGCGTCGGAGATGACAAGATCGAACGTGGCGTCCGGGGCGGCGAGCACCGCCTGGGCGGCATTTCCGAGTTCGATGCGCACCTCGTGACCGTCTGGCAGGGGGAGCAGCTCCAGCACCAGGTCCAGCAGCAGCTCGTCGTGCTCGACGACGACCTGCCGGACTCCGGGGCGGGCCGCGGCGAGATACCGGGGCAGCGTCAGCCCTCCGCCCCCGAGGTGCAGCACCCGTAGCGGGGCCCCGTGCTCTGCGGTCGCCCCGCAGGCGCCCGGCCGGTCCGTGACCGGCGCGCCGCCGGTCGCCCCGAAGAACGCTTCGACCGCCAGGGCGATCTGCCGGACATACGGAAACTCGAGGTGGCTCGGGTCGTCGAGATCGACATACGACTGCGCGACCCCGTCGATCAGGAGCACCCAGCCGCTGGAACGGCTCGGGTCGGGGACGAGCTCCGCCGTTCCGAAACCGATCGGCGCGACAGTGGATATCCGGCAGGATTCGCGGTGGGGCACGGGACCACCATAGGGGAGTCTTGTGCTGTAGTTGTGTCAGCGCGAATAGTGAGATTTACCGCCGTCGCTGCAAGAAGTCTTAGTGGCGTCTTGGGCCGAGGTTAGTTTTGACTCTCTTCCATGGTGAATGGTACACATCAGCTGATATCAAAGACACCGTGCGATCGGGTGGCCACTCTCCAGCGGGCTCTCACTGGGAGAGCGAGACAAGTCAGGCGTTGCGGACGACGACATTCTTCGACGGACCGCTCGTCGACGGGTCGCCGCCGGCGCCTCCCCGGCAGGGCAGGGCCGGCGGGTCCGGGCCGGAGACCTCGCGGCCGTTGCGGGAGACCAAGCCCCCCGGCCCGAAGCGCGCCGGGAACCACCTGCTGGTCACCCTGATCTTCTGGTTCACCCTCGCAGCCAGCGTCGAGGTGTGGTGGCTGAACACGCCCCGCGGCTCGGTCAACGGTTCCGGGACGGCGATGATCGCCGCAGGCCGGATCACCGGCATGATCAGCGGTTTCCTGCTCCTCGTCGTCATCGTCACCATGAGCAGGGTCGGCTGGCTGGAGTACTGGTTCGGAGCCCACGACCTGCTGAACTGGCACAAGTCGCTCGGTGGGACGCTGATCGTCCTCACCGTCGCCCACGCCGGGCTGCTGATCTTCGGGTACGCGAGCGTCTCCAAGGTCTCCGCGACCAGGGAGACCTGGCAGATGCTGACCACCCTGGAAGACATGGTCAGCGCGTGCATCGCGACCGGCATCATGATTCTGTTGGGGATCCTGGCCATCCGCCTGTTCCGCAGGCACCTGCCCTACGAGCTGTGGCACACCCTTCACCTGTCCGGGTATGTGGTGCTGCTGCTGGCCTACGGGCACCAGTTCGCCCTCGGCGCCGAGCTGATCAAGCCCGGCTTCGCCCGCTGGTACTGGATCACCCTGCACGTGTTCGTCGGCGTGTGCGTCCTGTGGGGCCGCATCGTCGAGCCGCTGGCCTTCAACCTCCGCCACCGGTTCCGGGTGATCGATGTCGTCGCCGAGGCACCCGACTGGGTGTCGATCTACGTCGGCGGCCGGCGATTCGACCGGCTGGACACCCAGGCCGGGCAGTACTTCCGGTGGCGGTTCCTCGCCCGTGGCGTGTGGTGGCAGTCCCACCCGTTCTCCATCTCCGCGGCGCCCAACGCCGAGTGGCTCCGGGTCAGCGTCAAAGCCATCGGCGGGCACACCCGCGCCCTCATGCAGCTGCGACCCGGCGTGCGGGTCCTCCTCAGCGGCCCGTCCGGAGCCTTCACCCCAGACCGCCGGGTGTGCGACCGGGCACTGCTGATCGCCGGGGGCAGCGGCATCGCTCCGGTCCGTTCCCTGCTGGAGGCGATGCCCGCCGACACGGTGCTGCTCTACCGGGCCAGCAGCGAGGAGGAGCTGATCTTTCGGGATGAGCTGGACAACCTGGCCTACGAGCGGGGCGCCCGGGTGTACTACGTGGTCGGATCCAGGAACGAGCCCTGGCCCCGGCGCGCGTTCACGCCGGCCGGTCTCCGGGAACTGGTTCCCGACGTCAAGCGGCGCGACGTCTACCTCTGCGGGCCACCGGGGCTGATCGCCATGGCGCGCAAGGCCGTTCGCGGTGCTGGAGTCCGGCGCCGCCAGATCCACCTCGACCCGTTCGAGTTCTGACCCGTCCGATATCGATCGACCCAGGAGGTGCAAGGTGCGTCGAGCCACCGCCGCGTTGCTTGGCTCTGTCGCGGGCACCGCGCTGCTCGTCGGAGCGAAATACGCGCAGCCACAGATTGCCGGCGTCAACGACACCGCGACGGTCGATCCCGGCGTGGCCCTGGACCCGACGCTCGATCCGAGCCTCGATCCCGGCGCCAGCCTCGACCCCTCCGCCTCAGGGTCCGGCACACCGAGTAACGCCATCCCGGCAGGGGGCACCACACCGGCCCCCACCGGCACCAAGACCACCACGGCGAAGCCGACCGCGGCTCCGACCACAGCCTCCTGCGCGACGGCCAAGGGCCCGGCCCAGGCCATCGTTCCGGCGCCACCCGGCGCCGGAACGGTCACCGTGACCATCAAGGTCTGCGGAGGGGCGCTGACCGTGGCCAGCGGGGCCGTCGCCAACGGCAACTGGGACACCAATACCGCGGCGATCAAGCAACTCAACACGCTGGCCGTCAAGTATTACAAGACCGACCTGTCGAAGATCACTTATTCAGGGGCAACGCTGACTGCCAACGCCTACCAGAAGTCCTTGCGGTCGGCCCTGACGAATGCGGGGCTCTGATGGAAGGCTTCCACCGCCACGAACTGGTCATGGGCACGATGGTCGCGATCCAGATCACCGACCCGATGCCCCGGGCCGACCAGGAGGCACTGGCCGAAGCCTTCTTCGCCTGGATGCGCGAAGTCGACCAGCGCTTCAGCCCGTTCAAGCCAGACAGCGAGATCTGCCGGCTGGATCGGGGCGAGACCGGAGTCGAGGGTTGCTCCGTGTACCTCGCCGAGATTCTCGATGCCTGCGCGAAGCTCTGGAAGGAGACGGACGGGTACTTTGACATCTACGCGAACGGCAGGCTCGATCCATGTGGATACGTCAAAGGCTGGGCGGCTGAGCTCGCCTCGGCGCGACTCGCTGAGGCGGGCAGCGTCAATCACTTCATCAACGCCGGGGGAGATGTCCGCGTCCGCGGGCACGCTGCCCCAGGAGTGCCGTGGCACATTCCGGTGCGGCACCCGTGGCAGGGCGACGGCATTTTTCTCATGCTCGCGGGCACTGACCTCGCCGTCGCCACTTCCGGCACGTATGAGCGGGGCTTCCATGTGGTCGACCCCCACACCGGGCAGCCAGCCAAGCGGTTGCGCTCGGTGACCGTCGTCGGTCCGAACCTCGCGATCGCCGACGCGTACGCGACGACCGCCGTTGCCATGGGCGAGCAGGGACTGACCTGGCTCGCCGGCCTGCACGGCTACGAGGTCGCGGCTGTCACAGAGGACGGGCAGGGCTTCTGCTCGCCCAACCTGCCGTCGGTGTCGCCGACGGTCGAGGTACCTGCACAAACCGAGGACGAGTGACCCTCCCCACTCGCCCATTCCCCTCCAACCCTCAAGGAGTCACCGTGCGACGAAAGACCAAGGTAGCGATCATGGGCACGGTCGCTGGGACGACCCTGCTGATCGGCCTGCCGTTCGCCCTCCCGGCCGTGGCTGGAGAATCTGGCTGGGATACCGAATCCGGCAATCCGTGCCCGCCGGGAATGGTCCCCTCAGGGTCTGGCATGCCCACTGGACCTGGGATGCCGTCTGGCATGCCAACTGGCTCCGGGGTGCCGTCGTGGCCGGGGATGCCGTCTGGCATGCCAACCGGCTCCGGGGTGCCGTCGTGGCCGGGGATGCCGTCAGCGACCTCCAGCGAGACCGAGCACAAGGCGAAGAGCTCCAACAAGACCAAGGGCTGGTGGTTCTTCCGCCACGGCCGCCGGGGC
>JAFGOK010000052.1 GCA_016926535.1 Micromonosporaceae bacterium
CTCAAGCTGCCCTGCGACGTTGCCCGCAGCTTTCTTCGCGGCGCCCTTCGTGGCAACCGCCTTCTTCGCGACCGCTTTCTTGGCCGCTGGCCTCTTGGCCGCTGGCCTCTTGGCCGCGGTCGTCGTGGCCGCGGTCGTCTTGGCCTCGACCTGTTCCGGGGCTGCCTTCTTCGCGGCTGCCTTCTTGGCCACCGCCTTCTTGGCCACCGCCTTCCTGGCGACCGTCTTGGAGGCTGCTCCCCTTTCCTGTCCCCTCTCCTGCTCTTCGGGGCCTTGCTCCGACTTCACGTACTTCGCGAGTTGCTCCTCCAATTCTCGGATCCTGGTCTCCAACCGGGTGATCTCCTCGCCGCTGGCCAGCCCCACCCTGAGAAGAGCACGGTCGAGCTCCGCCCGAATCATCCGAGTGATTGCCTCACGGTTGCCCAGCCCCATGGTGACCAGGTCTTCGGCCATTGCCTGAAGCTGCTCCGGGGTGATCGGGCTCTTGCCCATCAATTCCTTGACCGTCTTCTTCGCTTTCTTCCGCGAGGCTTCGGTCATGCCGAGGGCCAGTTCGAGGTATGCCCGCCACGCTTCCTGTGCCATCGCGTGCATCTCCTTCACAGCGCTATGGTCGTGACACGGTCATCAGCGCCACGTCGTCTGAGGAACTACGTTAGCCTGCGGTCTGCCGCGCACGACACGAACTCGCGTGGTCAGTGACGATCCGACCCGCACGACCAGGACAGGTGGACCCATATGGCGACGATCGACGAATGCCGCGCGGCGCTGGAACGGCTTGCGAAACACCTGGCGGAGAACGCGGCGACCACCCGGGAGCGGCTCTCGATGGACCGCACGCTGGCGTGCCGAATCACAGATCTGAACACCGCATTCCACGGTCGCCTCCTCGACGGTCAGATCATCGATCTCGCAGACGGCGACAACTCCACAGCGAACATCGGACTCATTGCTTCCAGCGACGACCTCATCGACCTCGTCGATGGCCGTCTCCATGCCGGAGCGGCCTTCGCCAGCGGCCGGATCAAGATCAAAGCCAGCATGATGGACATCCTCAGGCTCCGGAAACTGCTGTAGGGCGACGATCTCATCCCTCTTTCCGGCGCAACCCAGGGTGATCGCCAATCCCGAACCCCAGCGACTCGTACAGCGGCCGACCAGCCGGCGTCGCGTGGAGCTCGCACTGGTTGACCCCCTCACCACGGAACCACTCCAGCAGTGAGTTCAGCACCGCGCGGGCGTATCCCCTGCCTCGCCACGCCGGGTCTGTCGCGACCCACTGGATGTATCCGACCCTGGAGTCCAGGTTCCTCGGGCCCGGCAGCCTGGTATAGACAACCCCCAAGCCGCACGACGCCAACTTCCGCTCTGGTCAGTCCGGCTGGTTGACGACGAACCCGATGATGTCAGCTCCGAGTCTCGTGGCGAAGCTCCTGGCCGCTGCCTCCCGCCACTGGTCGGTGGCCTCGATCCCCATCGAGGCATACATGATCTCCGCAAGTCGGACAATCTCCCTGGAATCGTCGACAGTCGCGCATCGCGCAGCAATGGCCATTCCGAGATTCTGTCCGAGGGGCAGCCCTGCTGTCTTGGGAGTATCTCGCTCGACAGCGACAGGCGGTCACTCCATCCTGGATGCCATGCCGCAGCAGGTAGCACCAAATGTCCTTTCTTGGGCGACCGACCTCGATTCAGCACGACAGAGCAGGCCGCACGGGCGGCGCGGATGCCGTTCGTACTCGGTCATGTCGCCCTGATGCCAGATGCCCACCTCGGCATCGGCGCCGCCGTCGGATCCGTGATCCCCACCAGGGGCGCCATCATCCCGTCCGCCGTCGGCGTCGATATCGGATGCGGCATGATCGCGACAGAGACCGATCTCACAGCATCGAATCTCCCGGAGGCCCTCGACGCCCTCATGCCCCTGGTCGAGCAGGCCATTCCGGCTGGGGTTGGCAAGGGGCACGTTGAGCCATGCGTCGATGAGGCCCTCGCACAGCTAGGGCGACCCCGGACCGCGCTGTCGCCCAGCCAGGAAACCACGGTGGCCACCCAGTTCGGCACCCTCGGGTCGGGCAACCACTTTGTCGAGGTGTGCCTCGACGAGCGGGACCGGGTCTGGACCGTGCTGCACTCCGGGTCACGAGGGATCGGCAACCAGCTGGCCAAGCGCCACATCGAGATGGCCAAGGCGACATCTCGTTGAGACGCTGCGCATCCTCCGGCAGGTCTTCAACTACAAGGGCTGAGCCATCGGGCACCGCCCCCGAGCCCGCCCCGCCATGGGTACCTCGCTCCTGCCCGCTCTTCCGGAGGCAGGCAGGGGCATCTCACCCCAGGGCAAGAGCCGAAAGCGCTTCCCTCGCCGATGGGCCGGCGGCCGTCACCAGGGGTACCGCCGCCGGCTTCAGCCCCCGCTCGTCCCAGGCCGCCCAAGCGCACCCACACAGGGCCCGCAGGGCGTCGATCGGAGTGCCTTGGCCTTCCAGTACCAGCGAACGGTCATCGACCCGAGCTGCCCATCCCCCAACGCTGGCATCGCTGATGGGCCTTGTTGCCTCCGGGCGGACCTCGAACAGCCCGTCAAGTCCCTCCGCGACGTAGGTCGGGCGAAGACCGGGCGGCGCCAGCAGGGCGTCGACAGGCCGGCTAACCCCGGTCAGTACCAGAAGGCTGTCCATTCCGGCCCTGACGGCACCCTCGATATCAGTGTCGAGTCGATCCCCGACCGCCAGCGGGCGATGCGCTCCCGTCAATGCCACTGCCTGGTGGAACAGCCCTGGATCTGGCTTGCCCACAGTGCGGTCCGGCGCACGATCGAGCGCGGTCGCCAGCGCCGCGACCATCGCACCGTTGCCGGGGAGTGGCCCGCGCGGGGAGGGCAGGGTCCGGTCAGCGTTGGTTGCCACCCACTCCGCACCAGCCCGGATCGCCACGGTCGCCTCAGCGAGCGCAGCCCAGCCGACCTCTGGGCCGTACCCCTGGACGACCGCAACGGGCCGGTCCTCCGCCGTCCGAACCGGGCGCAGGCCGACCCGGCTCACTTCCTCCTCCAGTGCCGGAGATCCGACGACCAGGATGGAACTACCCGCCGGGTGGCACTCGGCCAGAACAGCCGCTGTCGCCCTTGCCGAGGTCAGTACCTCTTCGACCACGGCGGGAATCCCAACCGATTCGAGCAACTCGGCCACGGTCTCCGCAGTCCGGGAGGCATTATTCGTAGCGAAGATCACCGACTGCTGGCGACCACGAAGCAGCATCAGTGCCTTGGCAGCCCACGGCACCGATCGCCTTCCGACGTAGAGCACACCATCCAAGTCGAAAATGACGAGGTCATAGCCAGAGACGAGATCATCCGCCCGATTCATTCCTGCTGTTCCCCATTGTGATCCTCAGGTTCGCTCACCCGCGATTCCTGCTGCCCCGACTCGGCCGCGTCTGGTCCGGAGGCAGCGGGATCCCCCGATTTGTCGTCGTCAGGTCCGACTGGGTCATCGCTCACCTGCTCTTCGTCCAGCGACTCCTCGTCGGATAGTTCATCCTCGATATCAAGATCGTCAATGACAACGCCGTCGAGTTCCAGCAGCCGTTCGGCGGCATCCGTGGTGACATCGTCGTCAATCTCGGCAGCTCGGGCAAACCACTCCCGTGCGTCTTCCTCTCGGCCGACAGTGAGCAACGCATCCGCATAGGCGTACCGCAGTCGTGCAAGCCAGTCGGTCATCGTCACGCTGTGGAGCTCCGGGACCTGGAGCATCGCCACGGCCGCCTCGGCCTGCTTCAGGTCAACTCGGGCACCGGCAGCGACGATGAGCAGCTCGATGCGTTCGTTCTGCCCCATCTGGGCGAGATCCGCAGCACGGTACAGATCAATCGCACGTTCCGGACGATCCAGTGCCCGCTCACAGTCAGCGAGTACAGCAAGATGATCTTGCTTTCCGGCCATCCGGTGATAGGCGCGCAACTCGCTGATGGCGGTCTGCCACTGTCCAGCGTGGTAGGCCGCGAGCCCGACAGCCTCGCGGACCGAGGGAATCCTGGCTGCGAGTCTTCTGGCAACCAAAGTGTGAGCGTATGCCTGCATCGGCTCGATATCGATGAGTTGGCCTGCCGCCACCAGCCGACGAGCGACCGTCTCGGCAGTTGGGCGACTCAGGGAACGAAGCTCTGCCCGCACCTCCGGGGCAAGCTCCCGAGCGTCAATATCCTCAGCCAACGGCGGCTCTGACGAGACGTGGCCCGCTTCGGCGCTCCTGTCACTCCTGTCGCTGGTCAACGGACGTCCTTCAGCCACACTGCGCGTGCCTTCAGCACTGCGTTCCCGACGCTCCCCACCACCATCACGATC
>JAFGOK010000371.1 GCA_016926535.1 Micromonosporaceae bacterium
GACATGGCCAGCGACGCGTATGCCCTGCGCTGCTGCTGGTGGAGACCCTGGTGCCCAGCGCGCAGGTACGGATGCTGCTGGACGCCGGGCATCTTCTGCCAGATCACACCACAGAGGTTGTCGACTTCCTGCGCTATCGACGGTAGCGGCTGGTCAGATTGATGATGATGTCGGTGAGCGCGCTGGGGCAGACCATGGGTACGTTGTGGTTGCAGGTCACCCCGACGAGGGAGCGGTTGAGGCGGGTGTTGATGATGGCCCGGACCTCGTCTCGCCGGGTGGCGTAGTCACCGTTGCTGGCCAGGACCATTGTCATCGGACACTGAATGCGTTTGTACACCTCGGAGCTTGGGTAGATGGCAGCGTCCGGCGGGACGTCAGTGACCGCGGTGATCTCTTCCATGGTCGGGCGGCGGATCCAGCGCTGCCCGTCCTGGAGGAAGCTACGCCGGGCGACTGCCCGGATAAGCTCTTCGCGGGCTCCGGCGTTGAACGCCTCGGCGCTGGCGGAGGCATCCTCGACACACTGCTCGACGTAGTCGTTCATCTCCGCTTCGCTGGCGCTCCAGCCGTAGCGGTGGTCCGACTGCTGCCGCTGGAGCTCTGCTGGGTCCTGCCTGGCCGCGACGGCAGCCTGGGCCATCGCTGGGCCATCGAGGACGAAACCGTCGACGGCGCAGATGGCGGCTGGGGTGATCAGCTCCGCTGCCGTGACTGCGGCGACCGCGAAACCACCGCTGGCGTGACCGACCAGGATGGGACGTTGCCACTCCAGGGCGAAGATGACGTCCGCGAGGTCGCGCCAGTGGTGTTCTGACCGGGAGGATGCCGCCCCTGGGGCGGCATCGGCGGAGTTGAGCCTGCTCTTGCCGTGCCCGCGGAGGTCGACGGCGACCGTTCTGGCCCGGGTTGACAGTCGCTGGGCGACGTCGTTCCAGACGGCCGCGTTCTGCCCGAGCCCGTGCACGAGCAGGACATTCGGCCCTGATCCGCCGTAGTCGATTCCGGTGAGGCCACCACAGCCCGGAAACTCGATCTCCGTCCCCATCACGCGTTCCAGTTTCGGGGTGCTGACTGGTTTTGGCTGGCGAAACCGGCGCACCCGGAGAAAATGTCACCGGTCGCGGCGATGATGGGGGGCCGCGGGCAGTTACGGCCCCCCGCACCCATCCGTTTTCCGGACGATCGTCGTGTTGTGGCACAGGACCACCGGAGACCACCGGCACGGACTCCGCGCCATGGATGGTGGTCGGAGGCCGGGCCTCGGAGATGGCTGCACCGGAAGTTTCGGTAGCAAATCGAGAATTTTGACGGTGAGTCGCACGCTACGACTCAATGCTCCACCGGTCAACCCCTGTCTACACTCATCGAGAGGCGTTATTGTGACGTGACCAAGACCCACTCGACGCTCCGGAATGTTTCAGCAACAATCGCGAAAAGTTGCCGGAGCGTCCGGCTCCCTCGGCGGCGGTCTGCCGGGGCCTTTGTTGGAGATACGCCGTGCGACATCACCCACAGCCGACCACGACGAGCGAGCTGCTGCCCTGGCAGGACGATACCCAGTCGTCCGAGGCCCGGGTCCTCGACCTGATGTGCCGGATGACGCTCGAAGAGAAAGTTGCGCAGCTCTACGGAGTCTGGATCGGCGCTGCCGGGTCAGGGGAGGAGGTTGCCCCGCACCAGCATGAGCTGTCTGACGCGTCGCTGGAGTGGAAGAGCGTCATCGCCTCTGGCCTCGGCCAGCTGACGAGGCCCTTCGGGACGGCTCCCGTCGATCCCGCTGACGGCGCGCGGGCGCTGGCCAGAATGCAGCGGGAGGTGATGGCGGCCAACCGTTTCGGTCTGCCGGCACAGGTCCATGAGGAGTGCCTCGCCGGGTTCACGACCTGGCGCGCCACGATCTACCCGGTCCCCCTGGCCTGGGGCGCGTCATTCAACCCCGATCTTGTCGAGGCGGTCGCCCAGCAGATCGGCGAGTCGATGCGGTCGGTCGGGGTCCACCAGGGGCTCTCACCAGTGCTCGATGTGATCCGCGATCCCCGGTGGGGACGCACGGAGGAGACGATCGGGGAGGATCCGTACCTCGTCGGGACCATCGGTTCAGCGTATGTCCGCGGTCTTGAGTCATCCGGCATCGTCGCGACGCTCAAGCACTTCGCCGGGTACTCCGCCTCCCGCGCCGGCCGCAACCAGGCGCCGGTTTCCGCCGGCCCTCGCGAGTTCTCCGATGTCCTGCTCCCACCCTTCGAGATGGCGTTGCGGCGCGGCGGCGCCCGGTCCGTGATGCACTCGTACTCGGAGATCGACGGTGTCCCGCCAGCCGCGAATCCGCAGCTGCTGACGACCCTGCTGCGCGAGGAGTGGGGCTTTGAAGGGGTCGTCGTCGCCGACTACTTCGGCATCGCTTTCCTTCAGCTGCTGCATGGCGTCGCTGGCACGCCGGTCGAGGCGGCCAAGCTCGCCCTCGAAGCCGGGGTTGATGTCGAGCTGCCGACAGTACGCTGCTTCGGCCCCCAGTTCGTCGACGCTGTCCGGGACGGCGTCGTTCCAGAGGTTCTGATCGACCGGGCCCTGCGGCGCGTGCTGCTGCAGAAGTGCGAGCTCGGGTTGCTCGATCCGGGCTGGGAGCCGGAGATCGTTTCCACAGAGAGCGTTGTTGATCTTGATCCTCCGCGAGCCAGAGTGCTGGCCAGGGAACTGGCAGAAGAGTCGGTCGTCCTGCTGGCGAATGACGGCACGCTGCCGCTGCTGGCGGGGACCCGCGTTGCCGTCGTCGGACCCCTCGCCGACGATCGTGATGCGATGTTGGGCTGCTACTCCTTCCCAAGGCACGTCGGCAGCCAGTACCCAGATCTGGAGTTCGGAGTCGAGGCGCTGACGGTCGTCGAGGCACTCCGCAGGGAGACCACAGGTCTCCTCATCGAGAACGTCGCCGGATGCGCTGTCACCGGGGAGGACACCAGCGGGATCGAGGCCGCTGTCGCGGCGGCTCGCCAGGCGGATGTCTGTGTCGCGGTACTGGGTGACCAGGCCGGTTTGTTCGGTCGCGGGACGTCCGGCGAGGGGTGCGACGCCCCGGATCTCAGTCTTCCCGGCCCTCAGGGAGCGCTCCTGGAGGCGCTGCTCGCCACCGGGGTCCCGGTCGTCCTGGTCGCGATGACCGGGCGGCCGTACGCCCTTGGCGGGTACGCGGAGCGGCTGGCAGCGGCGGTTCAGGCCTTCTTCCCAGGGGAGGAGGGCGGGCCGGCGGTCGCCGGGGTGCTCTCTGGCCGGATTTGCCCTTCCGGCCGGTTGCCGGTGAGTATTCCGCACAGTCCGGGAGGCCAGCCGTCGACCTACCTGGCGCCCTCCCTCGGACAGCGTACGGACATCAGCAGTATCGATCCGACCCCGCTCTATCCGTTTGGCTACGGTCTGTCGTACACCTCCTTCGAGTGGGGTGACGTCGCCATTGACGGGCAGCCCGTCGC
>JAFGOK010000372.1 GCA_016926535.1 Micromonosporaceae bacterium
GCGACGTCCTGGCGCAGCGCCTCGGCGTCCCGCTGCATGGCCTCGGTCTCCGCCCGCCGGTCCCGGACGTCGGCGATCAGATCGGCCCTGGCTTTGGCCGCCTGCGGCTGGTCAACGACCATCCGCTGATACGCCACGGAGAACAAGAATCCAACCAGCACGAGGGCCGCCATCGTCGAGGCACGGGCCCCGAGGAGGCGCCACCCGGTGCGGGGTCCGGCCTCTGCCCGACGCCGCGCGGCCTCGACATACCCGGGATCCAGCGGATGGGCGAGCAGGTCGGACAGGAGGTGAGATGCCTCGGCCGGGCGCGGCAGGCGGACGGTGGGCTGGCCAGTCATCTGGCCGCTCGCAGCAGCAGGCGGACCTGCCAGACGTAGAGGGCCGCAGCGACCCAGTACAGGACGATGCCCCACCAGGCCAGGGCCCAGCCGCAGGCTCCGGCGATCGGGGCAGCGGGCTGGCTCGCCCAGGCCAGCAGGAGCAGCGGGAAGGCGCCCAGCAGCAGGAAGGTCGCGGTCTTGCCAACATAGTGGACCGGCGGCGGCCCGTACCCGCGGCTGCGCAGCAGCACCAGGCATACCCCGAGGAGCAACTCCCTGGCGATCAACGCCCCGGTGAACGCCCAGGGCACGATCCCCCGCCCGGAGAGCGCCAGAATGGTCGCGAAGATGTACAGCCGGTCAACGGCGGGATCAAGCAGCTCACCGATCCGGCTGACCTGCCCCAGCCTGCGGGCGAGGTAGCCGTCGATCCAGTCGCTGGTGCCGCCGACGGCGAGCACGGCGATCGCCGCCGCCAGCTGGTCTACGACCAGGAACAGCCACAGGAACACCGGGACGCCGATCAACCTGACGAGGCTGACGAGGTTCGGCCACGTCCTGACCCGCCCGAGGTCCGCCCGTTGCCTGCCCGGTGCTGGGTTCACCGCCCGCCCCCATGAGGACCTCTGTTCCACTGATCGGGGCGCAGCTTATCAGCTGGCCCGGTGGTCAGCTGGTTTCGGCTGGTGTGGCTGGTGCCGACCGGTCTCGGCGCCTGGCTGCCGCCGACGAGCGCCTCGCAGGGAGGATGAACCTCAGGCGACACCCACTCCCCGTGGCACAGCGGTCTGACAGGCACGCGAAGTGTCGTGGTTATGGTGGCCATTCGGAACGCGGCGATATCTCTGCGCTTCTATTTCATCACGCCGCTCTTTTTCAATTTGTTTCCAGCATATCGACGGGAGTCTCGGCATGGATCGTCCAGAGCACCATCCCGGCACAGAACCGCGCGCCTTCTCAGTCAACGACCTGACAGGACTCTACGAGCGGCGATTCGACGCCGATGAGATGGTTCGCAAGACAATCCTGTGGGAAACGCTGTGCGAGGATTTCTTTATCCGCTACGTCACGCCCGATGACACGGTACTCGATCTGGGAGCGGGATCCTGCGAATTCATCAACGCGATCCGATGCCGACGCAAGATCGCCGTGGACCTGAATCCGGACATCACACGGTACGCCATGGACGCGCAGGTGCTCATTACCTCCAGTGAAAATCTGTCCGAGCTGGGGCAAGGGTCGGTGGACGTCGTCTTCACCTCGAACTTCTTCGAGCATCTGCCGACCAAGCGGTCGCTGCTGCGGACCCTCGCAGAGTGCCGCCGGGTCTTGCGACCAACGGGCCGGCTGCTGGTGATCATGCCAAACTTGCGGTATCTCCCCGGACGCTACTGGGACTACTTCGACCACCACCTTCCGCTGACCCATCTCAGCCTGGTAGAAGCACTGAACCTGGCCGGATTCGACGTAGACGAGGTCGTCCCCAGGTTTCTGCCCTACACGGTCAAAGACGCGCCAATCGCAGCGCGGCGGTGGGTGATACGCGCGTATCTCAGAGCTCGACTGGTGTGGCCGGTGTTCGGTCGCCAGATGTTCGTCGTGGCACGCAGTGGGGCGCTCTCTGGGGGGTGAATTTTCGACTGCCCACACACCACACAATAGACTTACCATGCCATATGTGGACATACTGGCGAAACAATGATCCGTGCACTAGCGCAGAAGGCCAGCATGATGACCCAGTTCAGCCGGCACGTGACCATCGTCGGGGGATGCGGGCGGGTCGGGCTGCCCCTCGGGGTGGCCCTGGCCTCCCGGGGTCTGTCGGTCGCGCTGTATGACATCAATGCCGGGGCTGTGGCCACCGTGAACGCCGCGATCATGCCATTCGTTGAGGACGGTGCCGCTGGACTACTGGCGGAGGCGGTGGCGACCGGGCTGCTCCAAGCGACGACCGACCCGGCAGCCGTCACGTCGGCCGAGCATGTCGTCGTGATCGTGGGCACCCCGGTCGACGAGCACCTCAACCCGGACCTAGCCGCCGTTCCCCGGGCGATCCGCGGCTGCGCGGAGCACCTGCGCGACGGTCAACTCCTCGTGCTGCGCTCGACGGTCCATCCGGGGGTCACCGCTCTGGTCGAGCGGCTGGTCGCCGACCTGGGCGTCGCCGTCGAGGTCGCCTTCTGCCCGGAACGCATCGCCGAGGGCCGGGCGATGACCGAGCTGTTCGAGCTGCCACAGATCGTCGCGGCCCGATCGCCGGAGACGGTCGCCAGAGCGGAGAAACTCTTCCGTCACCTCACCGAGCGGATCGTCCCGCTCGTTCCGGAGGAGGCCGAGCTGGCGAAACTGTTCACGAACACCTGGCGGTACGTGAAGTTCGCCACCGCCAACCAGTTCTGGATGATGGCCAACGACTACGGGCTGGACTTCGAGCGCATCCGGCGGGCCATCCGCTACGACTACCCCCGGGCCGCCGATCTGCCCGCCCCCGGGTTCGCCGCCGGGCCGTGCCTGTTCAAGGACACCATGCAGCTGGCGGCGTTCACGAACAACACCTTCGTGCTCGGCCACGCCGCCATGATGGTCAATGAGGGCCTGCCCCTGTATCTGGTGTCCCGGCTGGAACGGCGGTTCGAGCTCGGAACCATGACCGTCGGCATCCTCGGGATGTCATTCAAGGCCGGCAGTGACGATCCCCGGGAGAGCCTGGCATACAAGCTACGCAAGATCCTGCTGTTGAAGGCCCGGGAGGTGCTGTGCACCGACCCGCTACTCGCCGACGACCGGTTCCTGAGCCTCGGGGAGGTCCTGGCTCGGGCTGATCTCCTAGTGATCGCAGCGCCGCATCCCGAGTACCGGAGTCTGACCACCACGGTGCCCATCGTGGATATCTGGGGGCAGGCTGGGCGGAGCGTGCTGGTGTGACCGGGCAGCCACGGATCTCCATCGTCATCCCCGTCTACAACGAGGGCAATGCGATCACGAGTTGTCTTGAACGGATCACGCGGGATGTGCAACTGCCGTGCGAGATCCTGGTCGTGCACGACACGCCAGAGGACACGACGGTTCCGCACGCCAGGCGCGTGGCCCAGCGGGATCCGCGGGTGCGGACCGTGTTGAACACCTACGGCTGCGGTCCGGCCAACGCGATCAGGTTCGGCCTCGACGTCGCCGAGGCATCCGTGGCCGTGGTCACGATGGCCGATGGCTGCGACGACTCGCGCCAGATCGACGAGCTGGCCCGGCTGGTCGACCGGGGGGTCGTCGTCGCGGCGGCCTCGCGCTACGCGCCAGGGGGCCAGCAGGTCGGCGGCCCGCGGTTGAAGCGGCTGCTGTCACGCTGGGCCGGCCAGACCCTGCACTGGTTCGCTCGGGTCGGCACCAGGGACGCCACCAACAGCTTCAAGGCGTACTCGACGGCGTTTGTTCGCAGCGTCGGCATCGACTCCCGTACCGGTTTCGAGATCGGTTTGGAGCTGACGGCCAAGGCGACCCGGCTGGGACTGCCGGTCGCGGAGATCCCGACGATCTGGCTCGACCGGCAGCTCGGCGAGTCCCAGTTCGACCTGGGCCGGTTTCTTCCCGGATACCTGCGGTGGTACCGCATGGCCTTCGGCCGGCGCCTAAGCGTCGAGCAACTGGTGGCCAGACGCCGAGAATCTTCGCCTGCCCGCCCGGCAGGTGAGTTGGGGAAGGTGCGTGTGTCATGAGGATCCTTGTCACGGGTGCGGCCGGGTTCATCGGCGGGTACGTCGTCCGGGAACTGCTGGCCCGCGGCCACGAGGTCGTCGGCCTAGACAACTACTCCAAGTACGGCCCGATCCGCCACAGCTGCGATCAGCATCCCGGCTACCGGTTCGTCGAGGGCGACGCCCGCGACGTGGCGCTGCTGACCGAACTGGTCTCCGACTGCGACCACCTCATCGCCGGGGCCGCGATGATCGGGGGCATCTCGTACTTCCACACCTATCCCTATGACCTGCTGGCGACCAACGAACGCATCCTGGCAGCGACCTGCGATGCCGCGATCGCCGCGCACTGGAAGGGACGGCTGGAGAAAGTCACCTACCTGTCATCCTCGATGGTGTTCGAGTCGACCGACCACTGGCCGAGCCGGGAGGGCGATGAGTTCCGGGTCGCTCCCCCCCACTCCAGCTACGGCTTCCAGAAACTCGCCGTCGAGTACTTCGCCCGGGCCGCGTGGGACCAGTACCAACTGCCATACACCATCGTTCGGCCATTCAACTGCGTCGGCGTCGGCGAGGGTCGAGCGCTGGGAGACACCGAGATCCTCTCGGGCAACATCAAACTGGCCATGTCGCATGTGGTCCCAGACCTGGCACAGAAGATCCTCAGAGGCCAGGATCCCCTGCACGTCCTCGGCGACGGCAGGCAGATCCGCCACTACACCTACGGTGGTGACCTCGCCAGGGGCATCGCCACGGCCGTCGAGCACCCAGCCGCGCTCAACGAGGACTTCAACCTGTCAACACCCGCCTCGACCACGGTCGGAGAACTCGCAGCGGCCATCTGGCACAAGATCAAAGGACCAGACGTGCCGCTACGCCTAGTCCACGACGACCCCTTCGAGCACGACGTCCACAAACGGATCCCCGACGTGCGCAAAGCCCGCGAAATGCTCGGCTTCGAAGCGACAACCACCCTGGACCAAATGCTCGACAAGGTCATCCCCTGGATCCAGCAGGCCATTGCGGAGGGTCGTCTCTAGATGCCCCCTTGGCACCTCTCGATGCTCTCGCCAGAGCGAACGGAGACCATCAGGGTGGCACGACAGCGCCGCCTTGGCCAGTTACGCCACCCTCTTCGGACGCTGCCGTGGCTCGCCGGAGCGATCGCGCTGACCGCTTTCAGCGCCCCGAGGGCCCCGCAAGCCGGTCTCGATCCCAGCTGCACCGCCGGCATCAACATAGCCTCCAGCGCCCGACTGCGTTTCGGGCCTAAGATCCTCATGACGTTTGGGCCGTGGGGTTTTCTCGACACTCCGATGATTACTGACTGGTCCCGCTTCTTCGCAGGCGTCCTCTTCTCAGTTGCCGCCGTGACTGCGCTGTTCGTGGCGATCTACAGCTGCCTGCGCAGGGTATTGATCCCCCCGGTGGCCGCTCCCGCGACATTCGCCCTCATCTCGGCCGTCTCGCTGAGTGTCAATGCCGGGCTGTGGTGGTGTTGTGCCAGCGCGATCTTCGCACTGTCCGCCCTTGCTGTCAGGCACGGCCCCCGAATGCGGGGATGGATCGACGCCTGGCCAGGAGCGGCGCTTGCCGGGTTCGGGACCCTCATGCTGCAGGTGAAGTTCTCTGACGGCCTGGTGATCCTCGCCCTCGGGGGTGTCGTCACGATCGCGGCATCCTCGCCGCGATCGCTCGTTCGGAACCTTGTCGTGGCTGTACCGCTGCTCGTGCTTACCTTTGCGTTGGCCTGGCTCCTTGCCGGGCAGTCGCTGCGGGACATTCCCGTGTGGCTGCTGGGCTCTTGGGAGATCACTCTCGGATACTCGCAGGCCATGGCGGATCGACCACCAGACTACTACCTGCGGTATGCCCTCGCCGCCGTGCTAACGCTGGTCGCCGTCGCACTCGCCGTTCAGGCATCACGCGGCCGTGATCGCGCTGCCCGAATCGGAATCGCCCTCGTCGTCGTCGTGACCCTGGAGTTCGGCCTCAAGCATGGATTTACCCGAGACGATGCCGGACACGAGGTTTCGTTCTTCCTGCTCGCAGGCGGCGTGTTGCTCTGGCTCGCCAGCCGGCTCCGCCGACCGGCCCTGGCTTTCACCGCCGCCGCACTCGCTCTGGTCCAGATCCCGCACGGATTCCAGCAGTTCGACCTCCACCGGACCCGAGCCCAATGGAGCACCTCGGTCCAGGCGCTCCTTGACCAAGACTACGGCACACGCCTCCAAGCCCAAGCCCGAGCCGAAGCCAGAGGCCACTACCAGCTCCCGCCATCCATGATCAACGCCGCACGAGGGCACCCCGTCAGCGTCGACCCATGGGAAGCCGCACTTCCCTGGGCATACTCGTTGGACTGGAACCCAACCCCGGTCTTCCAGTCCTACGCCGCCTACACCCCCGCACTCGACCGCATCAATGCCGAAGCCATCATCACCGCGCCACAAGACCAGATCGTGCTCCGCCACCGGACCCAAGCCATCGACGAACGCAACCCCGCCTGGGAAACACCCCGCTATCTCCTCGCCCTCGCCTGCAACTACCACCCCACTCTCAGCGACCCCACCTGGACCATGCTGATCCACACCCACGGCCGCTGCTCAAACCCACGAACCATCGAAACCCGCGTCATCAGTGCCCGACAAACCGTCCCCACACCCCCAGTCGGACCAGACCATGTCTTGATCACCCGTTTCACGCCAGCACCAGC
>JAFGOK010000053.1 GCA_016926535.1 Micromonosporaceae bacterium
GGAACAGCAGCGCATCCACCGATCACGCTACGCAAACAACCTCATCCCCGCACCCTGAAGTTGCTGTCCCGCAAACGAGCCGCACCCAACCCGAACATGCCCTTGGCGTACTCCAGCAGCGCGGCACGCCGTGCTGCCGATCCTGCCGTTCCCTCAGTCCACGGAGCCGCCCTGGTGGGAATCTCCTCGTCTGCCACCACGACGGAAAACGGCAGGATCGACCCGTACGTCCTGGCCAGGTCCCTGACGGTGGTGGTCGTCAGCCACGACTCCGACCCCCGGCGTGGCACCAGCGTCACCGTCGTCCCGACAGAAGGCCTGGGGTCCGCTGCCTCCACAACCTTGTACCGACCATCGCAGTAGCCGATCCAGCGCACGGTCGGGGCGCCCTCTGCTCGCGACAGGACATGGATCTCGTCCGCGACGAGGAAGCAGGACAGCAGCCCGATGCCGAACTGCCCGAGAAAGTCGTGGCGGGCGAACCCCAACTCGTCGCGCTTCGAGCTCCGGCCGATGGTCGCCAGCAACTGATGCATCTGCTCTGCGGTCAGGCCGACGCCACTGTCACTGATCCGAAGCGCGCCGTTACCGGTCACGTCGGCGGGCTCGATCCGGATAGTGGCTGGAGCTCGCGGATCGTCCGCCCTCCTCGCGGTGATCGCGTCGACCGCGTTCTGAAGCAACTCCCGCACGTACACCCTCGGGCTCGCGTAGAGGTGATGGCTGAGAAGATCAACGATTCCGCGCAGATCGACCTGAAACGTGTGGTTCACGTGGGGCTCCTGAGTCTGTGACGCGGCGCCCACGCTACCGGGACCGACCGGTCGGGTCGACAACACTCGTGGTGGAAGTCAGGGTTCAGCCAGGATCCCGGCAACCCCAGAAAACCCCACTCGGACAATCGCCCCATTTCTTGCTAACCCCAGAGTCATCATTGGTGAGCAATGGGCAGCCTATTCCGCATCAGCACCACAGCTATCTGTGCCCAGCATGAAATCTGGCTAAGTGACGTTTCGCGACCCCCCCGACGGGAAGAATAGGGGCATGCGTCATAATGCGCCACGCTGCCGGCTCGCCATAGTCTCGACCTACGTGCCCAGAAGGTGTGGGCTTGCGACATACACGGCCGACCTCCGTGAGGCACTTGGGGTCGCCACCGACGATGTCGAGACCGTCATCGTCGCTATCGATCGCGACGGGTTGACGTATGGCGACGAGGTCCTCACGACCGTCAATCAGGACCGGATAGCGGACTATACGTCCGTTGTTGATATTTTGTATGACAAAAAGGTCGACGTCGTTCTCATCGAGCACGAGTACGGCATCTTTGGCGGTCCGGACGGGTCAAACGTACTCGAACTGGCGAGCGCGCTCAGTGCTCGTGGGATCCCATACATGATCACGCTGCACACCGTACTGTCGTCACCGTCACCAGGCCAGGCGGCGACCCTTCGCGCCCTGTGCGCCGGGGCTGCCAAGGTCACCACGTTCACGGAGACTGCCCGCAGAGTCGCGGTGCGCACTGGCGTCGCGGCAGGACACCAGCTGGTGGTTGTGCCGCACGGCGCGCCGGTCATTCTGCGCACCGCGCCAGAGCCGGGACTGCTCCGCCCGGAGATCGCGGATCTGGTTGTCGCCCTGCAAGGACGGCCGACCCTGACAACGTTCGGGCTGCTCAGCGAAGGCAAGGGCATCGATCTCGCCATTGAAGCACTCGCCCAGGTCGTCCTGGTCGACCCCCGGACGCAGTATGTCGTCGCCGGGGCAACGCACCCGGAAGTCAAGCGCCACAGCGGGGAGAGCTACCGGGAAAGCCTCCGAGAGAAGGTACGGCAACACGGACTTGAGAATAATGTCCATTTTGTTGATGCTTTTCTCAGTCTTGAGGATTTGTCGGCGCTTCTGCACGCGAGCACGCTCTTCGTCACGCCGTACCGCTCCCCGGAGCAGGTGTGTTCCGGCGCCCTGACCTTTGCGCTCGCCGCGGGGCTCCCCGTTGTCTCCTCCGCGTACCGGTATGCGGAGGACATGCTGTCAGGTGGGGCCGGCATCGTGGTGCCCATCGGGGACGGGGACGCGCTGGCAGAGGCGATCGCGAGTCTGCTCGCCTCCCCGCCCAAGCTGAACCAGGCCAAGGCCGCGGCGGAGGCCATCGCCTCGTGGCTGCCATGGCCAACGGTCGCCGCCCGCAAGGCGGAACTAGTCAGGGAAATCGCGACCAGGGCAAAGGTCAGTGGGGGCACCCAACCGGTCCTGGTCGCCCCGCCGCTGGTCCTGGACCATCTCAATCGGCTGACTGACGAGATCGGCATCCTTCAGTTCTCCGAGGGGGAAGAGCCCAGCGCCGCCTCCGGATACTGCGTCGACGACGTCGCGAGGCTCGCAATCGTCGCAGCGGATCTGCTCACGGCCGGGTTCGGCCCGGAGACGAAACAGGGCGCCCTGGCGTACCGCTGGCTGCGCCAGTCCATCCGCTTCCTCTCGGCCGCCTACGACCCATCCTCGCGCTCAATGCACAACCAGCTCAGTTACCAGGGAACCTGGGAGGACTGGCCACATCTGGGGGACCATGTCGGCCGGGGTATGTGGGGGCTCGGCGTGCTCGCCGGACGGCTCGCCGTGCCGGTCGAGGTGCGGGCCCCGGCCAGCGACCTGCTCGACGCCTTGGCGGAGAACACCGGAGAGCTGGCCAAGACCGGGTTACGTACCGCCGCTTACGCCCTGCTCGGCTTGGCGCGGGCGGGCCGGGATGAGCCTGCCGCGGATCTGGTCGACTTCCTCGACTGCGCGCTTCGCGAGACGACGGCAGAGGATCCGTCCTGGTACTGGTTCGAGCCGGAGTTGACCTATGACAACGCCCGCCTGCCTCAGGCGCTGCTTGCCGGCGCGACGCTGATCGGCAACCAGGAGGCGGCGGCCCGCGCCTTGACGGCTCTCGACTGGTACGCCGATCACATTCGCCAGCCGGAGGGCATGATCCGGTGCGTCGGCAATGTGTGGCACCGCAGGGGCGACGATCCCGATCGCTGGCGCACAGACGACGGGGACGAGCAGCCCATTGATGCCGGAGCGTTCGCGGAAGCCTGCGCCGAGGCATGGCTGTACCGAAGGCTGCCCTCCGACGCCATGCTCGCCGGGATCGGCCTGTCCTGGTTCCTCGGGGATAACCAGGCCGGGGTACGGATGTACGTGGACCGGACCGGGGCATGCCATGACGGCCTGTCATCCTCCTGGGTGAATGCGAACCAGGGTGCCGAGTCGACTCTTGCCTACTACCAGGCGTTGTTCAC